>JAXHVM010000089.1 GCA_034189185.1 Deferribacterota bacterium | reverse complement strand
CGTTGATTTACCTGCGTTAGTATATCCAATAACTGAAACTATTGGTATGCCTTTGTTATTTCTCTTGCGTCTTTGTACAAATCTATTTTTTTCTAGTTTTTTTAATTTTTGGGTAAGTAAATTTATTTTTTCTCTAACCCTTCTTTTATCAATTTCAAGCTTTGTCTCTCCTGGACCTCTTCCTCCAATACCCCCAGTTAGTCTAGAAAGTGAATCATCCTTTGCTGATAATCTAGGTAGTATATATTTTAATTGTGCAAGCTCTACCCTTAATTTTCCATCATTAGAATTTGCTCTTTTTGCAAATATATCTAAAATCAGTTGGTTTCTATCTATTATTTTTAATTCAGTAAGATGTGCAATTGTTTTTGCTTGTGTTGGGGTTAGGCTATTATCAAAGATAAGTAGATTTATATCTTTATCTAAGGCCTCAATTATCAACTCTTTTAATTTTCCCTTGCCTATTATTGTTTTAACATTGTCTGTATTTTTGATTTGATAGAAAGTATCTACAATATCTATATTGTCTGATTTTGCAAGTTCTTTTAATTCTTTCAATGACTCATTAGCTAAGATTTTATTTTTATAGATTCCAATACAAAGGGCTCTATCTTTGTTTATGTTAGAGAACGATTTATTTTTATTGGCAAGTCCTTCAAGCTCATTTATAAACCTTGTGAAATTTATTCTTTGGTTATATGGATCTATTTCATCTAAATATTCATATTTTTTATTATTTGGTGAGATATAAATTGTTAATAATTTAGAAGGTAGTCCGCTATCATTTACTAAAGCAGCTGATAGGGAGTCAAATCTTAAATAGAGAAGGTCTGTTATATCTTCTTTAGTTATATTTTCATTGTATAGATGGGTATGAACTAGCCTTAAACCTCTAAGTTTTCCACTAACAGCATTGAATCTTTCAAGCCTTGGAATAGATATGCCCTTATTAGTACCAATAATTATATGTTGTACAACATTTTGTCTATCAATTAATACTCCTATCTGTTTTTTGGTTTCAAAGGATATGCTACAAATTATTTTTAATAAATCTATAGATATTATTGAATTAGATTTATATTTTCTGTTTATTAATTTGTTTAATTTTTTTATATAGGTTTTTTTAAAATCATTATTATTATAATAAAGAATGTTTACCTCCTATAACTTTTTAGTATAATAATAAATAAGAATAAAATTTATTCAAATATTTTTTAAATTATAATTTTTGGAGCAAATATATGATAGAACCTAATGAGGCTTTAGACATTATTATGGAGAATGTTGGAGAGGTTGATTGTGAGAGAGTATATTTTACTCAAAGTAAAGGTAGGGTTTTAGCTGAGGATATAAAATCTAACATGAATTTACCGCCTTTTGATAATTCTGCTATGGATGGTTATGCCTTTCATTTTGATGATTTAAAAAGATATAACAGGTTAAGTGTAAAGGGTGTAATTGGTGCAGGAAGTAGTGATGCTTTACATGTTGAAGAGGGAGAATGTGCAAGGATTATGACAGGAGCTCCTATGCCAAAAGGCGCTGATACTGTTGTGGAATTTGAAAAAGTAAATCTGATAGACAACAATACTATTGAGATTATAGGTGATCTCCACAAGGGAAGGAATGTTAGAAAAACTGGTGAAGATATAAAAAAAGGTGAGTCGTTGCACTATTTAAAAGGTGAATTTATAACACCTGCTATTATAGCAAGATTAGTATCATGTGGTGTTTATAATTATAAAGTCTATAGAAGACCTAAAGTTGCTATAATATCTACAGGTAGTGAATTGATTTATCCTGGCAGTTTAATAGAGGATAACAAGATTGTAGAATCTAACGGAGAATATATAACTCTTACGCTACAAGATGTTGGTGTCGAAGTTTTATATAAAGGAATTATCGAGGATAGTTTTGAAGCATTAAAAAGCATAATTGAAGGCTTGCAATTATATGATTCAATAATAACAATAGGAGGTATATCAAAGGGCGATTATGATATTGTTAGGCTATATGGCAAACAATTAGGCATAAAATGGTTTTTTAATGAAGTTTTTCAAAAACCAGGTAAGCCCTTCTCATTTGGATTAATAGGTGATAAGCCTGTTTTTTCCTTTCCTGGTAACCCATTAAGCAGTGCATTCTGTCAGTTTTTTTATTTTCTCCCAGCAATTAAAAAGATGATGGGGGTGAAGAGGCCCTATAATAATAAGTTCAAGGCATATTTAGAAAAAGATATTTACAAGAAGAGCAAAAGGAATATGTTTTTAAATGCTAATATATATATGGGTGATAATGGAATCAAAGTGATAGCAGCTGAAAGGGAAAATTCGAATTTAATAAGTCAGTTACTATTTAGCAATGGTTATATTTATATGTCTTCAAAAGTTATGGGTTCTATAGGGAAAGGTACATTAGTTGATGTATATAGTAAATATATTAACTATCTTTAAAATTTTAATAGAGGCTTTACATATTGCATAAATTTAATTATTATTAGTTTTACTTTTATGGAGGGGTGGCCGAGTGGCTTAAGGCGGCGGTCTTGAAAACCGCTGTACCGAAAGGTACCGTGGGTTCGAATCCTACCCCCTCCGTAATGTTGTAAAGAAATATAATATTAAATAAGGTCTTTGGAGAGGTGGCCGAGTGGTCGAAGGCACTCGCCTGCTAAGCGAGCGTACCGTTAATAGCGGTACCGAGGGTTCGAATCCCTCCCTCTCCGTAACTGATAGGAGAGATATATGAGAAAGTTTATAGTATTGTTGTTATTGTGTTTATTTGTTAGCTGTAGTCAAAACACATATGAGGAGAATGAAGGACCATCTAAAAGTTCTAAAGAGAAGGAAAAACCAGTTGTTCAGGTCCAAGTTAATAATAAGAAAAATAATGATATGGATATAATTACCCAAAGCAATGTTTTAGAACATTATAAAGCACTAGTATTAAAAATAACAAATAAAAATAATAATAAAACATTTAACATAGAAATTCCCTTTAAAAAGAGAACTAAAATTGAAAACACATCATTAGAGATAGAGCTATTAGAATATTATCCTGACTTTATAATGGATGAGGGTAAAGGTATTATAACTAAAAGTTTGGAGGAGAGAAATCCTGCTGCAAGAGTAAACATATATAAGGATGGCGAATTAGCTTTTAAAGGGTGGTTGTTTGGGAATTTTCCTAATGTACATGCTTTTGAAGATAGTAATTATGATGTTGAGCTAGTATCTTCTGTTAAAGTTAAAAATAAATAATGTTTTATTTCAAATGTTTTTATTGGTTAGATAATTATTATAATAATATATTAATAGGGGTGAAAATATGAATGAAAAAAATTTTGAGATTTTATGGACAAAAGTGGATGAGGCGCCATACTTGGCGACTTTTGCTTTTTTACCTCCTGTAAGAAAAATATTAGAGAAGGCTAATATTAATATAAACATTAAGGATATTTCTTTATCAGCTAGAGTACTTGCTCAGTTTCAAGATTATTTGAGAGAGGATCAAAGGGTTAGTGATTATTTGGCTGAATTAGGTGAATTAGTTTTAAAGGATCCTTCTATAGATCTTGTAAAGCTACCAAATATTAGCGCTACAATCCCTCAATTAACAGATACTATAAAGGAGTTACAGAAAAAGGGTTATAATATACCTGATTACGTTGAAGAACCAAAGAATGAAGAAGAAAAAAATATTAAAGAAAGATATTCAAAGGTGATTGGCAGTGCAGTCAATCCTGTCCTAAGACAGGGAAATAATATAAGGATGATACCAAATCCTGTAAAAGAAAGTGCAAGGAAATTTCCAGATTTAATGGGGTTGCCATTAAAAGAGTGGGAAAGTGGTTGCAAGAGCCATGTATCATACATGGAAAAGGGCGATTTTTTTGAAAATGAAAAATCCATTGCCACAGCTTCTAGTAGAGATGTAAGGATTGTATTTAGTGATACTAGTGGAAATAGCAAAGAATTGAAAAAGGTTTTATTATCAGAGGGTGAAATATTAGATAGTACATTTATGAGTGTTAAAGACTTACAAGAATTTTATGATAAACAAATACAAGATGCTAAGGAAAAAGGTGTATTGTGGTCACTACATTTAAAAGCTACAATGATGAAAGTTTCTGACCCTGTAATATTTGGTTATGCAGTTAAGCGTTATTTTAAAGATGTTTTCGATAAATATGAAAAAGTATTTAACGAGATTGGATTTAAACCTGAATATGGATTAAATAGTCTTTATTCAAAACTCGATAATTTACCCAAAGATTTAAAAGAAGATATTGAGAGAGATATTGAAGTAGTTTATAAAAAGAATCCACCAATGATGATGGTAGATTCTAAAAAAGGTATTACAAATTTGCATTCTCCAAATTTAGTAATTATTGATGCTTCTCTTCCACCCATTATAAGGGATGGTGGGAGAACTTGGGGGCCTGATAACAATTTACATGATGTAAAAATAATAATACCTGATCGGTGTTATGCGCCTATATACGATGAGATTATTGAAGATTGTAAGAAAAATGGAGCCTTTGACAGAAAAACTATGGGGTCAGTAATAAATATAGGTTTGATGGCTATGAAGGCCGAAGAGTATGGTTCTCACGATAAAACCTTTATGGCGCCATCAGATGGGAAGTTTGAGATTGTCGATGAAAATGGAAATATTCTAATGGAGCATAGGGTTAATGAAGGTGATATCTTTAGGGCATGTCAAGTAAAGGATGTTGCTGTAAAAAATTGGATAAAACTTGCATTAGAGCAAGCCAAATCGACTGGTTATTCTACAATATTTTGGTTAAATGAGGAGAGGGCACATGATGCACAGATAATAAAAAAAATTAAGGAATATTTAAGTGACAAAGATACAAATGATGTAGATATTAGAATACTTAAACCTCAGGAAGCCATGAAATTCACAGTTAAAAAGATCAGAAATGGTGAAAATGTTATAGCTGTTACTGGAAATGTCTTAAGGGATTATCTAACAGATCTTTTCCCAATTTTAGAGGTTGGAACGAGTGCTAAAGTCTTATCAATTATACCTTTACTATTAGGTGGTCGGTTAATTGAAGCTGGTGCTGGTGGTTCGGCCCCAAGACATGTATGGCAGTTTTTAGAGGAAGGCCATCTTAGATGGGATTCAACAGCAGAGTATACGGCGTTGACATCTGCCTTGAGGTTTATTGAAGAAAAATTTGGATATAAAAGAGCAAAGGTTTTAGCAGATGCATCAGAAAAGGCTATAACTAAAATGCTGTTAAATAAACAATGGCCCTCTAGAAAAGTAGGCGAATTAGATAATAGGGGGCAACATTATTATTTTATCAGGTATATGTTAGAAGAATTGACCCAACAAAATGAGGATAGTGAATTGAAGGAACTGTTTAAAAAAGCTGTAAAAGAGCTTGTAGACAATGAAAAAATAATTAATGATGAACTCTTATCAGCCCAAGGTAAACCTGTTGATATTGGTGGGTATTATTTTCCTGACGAAGATAAGGTTAAAAAAGCTATGAACCCCAGTAATACGCTAAATAGAATAATAGGTTCTTTATAAAAAATAGAAGCCTTGCAATGTTTATTGCAAGGCTTTATTAATTATATGTTATAGAGAAATAATTTTAAACCCACAATAATGAGTCTTTTTGTACTATATAATATTTATAAGTTCTTTTACTTTTTTACCAGAGGATTCTAGTATTTTTTCATGCAGGCTTACACCATTACTATCCATTGTTACAACAGCAGGTAAATCTTGAACTTCTATTATCCAAAAAGCCTCAGGTGTTCCAAATTCTTCAAGCATCAGGACATCTTTAACCTTTTTAACACATTGAGCAATTAAAGAACCAGCACCCCCAACAGCTTGAAGGTAGACTGCCCCACATTCCTTTAAAGCTTCAAGAGTTTTTTTGCCCATGCCTCCCTTGCCAATTACACCACGCACGCTATACTCTCTTATAACATCGCCTTGATAAGGTTCTTCTCTTGAAGATGTTGTGGGACCAGCAGAAACAAAACTCCATGAGCCGTCATCATTTTTTCTAACTACTGGGCCACAATGGTATATTATTGAATCTTTTAGGTAATCTCTTAAAAAATCTGGTTTTTTTTCGACCATTAGTTTATGTGCTTGATCTCTAGCTGTAACTATTTGTCCAGATATATAAACTGTATCTCCTGCCTTTAATTTCCTTATATCTTTTTCTGATATTGGGGTATTTATTTTAATCATAATTTACCTCCCCATTATTATTTATAATTAATTTTTTGCGCCTGAAAGCCCAACACATATATGAGACTGCAACATAATATGTAGCTGGATGCCTATGTTGATAGCCAATAAAGACATCTAATACAGTAGTTTTTCCACCTAATCCCATGGGACCTATATCTAGTGTATTTAATGTCTCGTATAGCTCCTTCTCAACTTTTGCAAGCTCTGCGTTTTCACTTCTTTGACCAATCTTCCTAAAAAATTGCTCCTTAGAAAGTCCATATGAGGTAAATCTGTCACCACCTATACCAACACCAATTACACCAGGTGCGCATCCCTGCCCTTGTGCTTTATATACAGCATCTATGATAGCTTTTTTTACACCTTTAATATCACGACCAGCTTTAATAGCAGTATCAGGTAACTTATATTGTGAGCCAACATTTTCAGAACCGCCCCCTTTAAGTAAGAGCCTGATTTCGGTGTAATCTTTTTCCCATTTTGAGAAATGTATATATGGAGCATTTATTCCTGTGTTATCGCCAGAGTTTTTGCCTGTTATTGGATCAACTGCGTTTGGTCTCAAATATTGTTTTTGTGTAGCTTCTCTTGCAGCTTGGATTATAGTATTTGTATACATTTTTTCGTCACAATTATTAAAGGGTGCAAATATATAGAATAATAAGTATCCTGTATCTTGACATAGTGGTGTAGAGTTGTTCCTCGCAATTTTAATATTTTCTAAAATTGCTGATAAAACATTTTTTGCAGGAGAACCTTCTTTTTCACTATTATATGAGCGTTTTAGAGAATCTTCGACGTCAGGTGGTAAATCTGTAGAAGCCCTTCTGATTAACTCAACTATGTTTTCTTTTAAATCCATAATAAACTCCTTTAATTAATAAAAAATACTTCAAAAATTTA
>JAXHVM010000088.1 GCA_034189185.1 Deferribacterota bacterium | reverse complement strand
GAGCCTTTGGATTGCTATAGGCATTTTCATGATTTTTTACAGAAACTTGCGACAATGCCCTTCTTGGCATATTAAATTCGTGCATATAACTCTTTGCTACTAATGCAAAAAGGGCTGGGAAGGTTACGCCCTGATAACCCTCATACTCCCTATCACCTGCAAGTGACAGAGAATAAACAGCCTCTGAAGTTACTACATCACTCATCTTTTCAATGCCTAATACAAGGCACACATCAGAGAACCCACTTGCTATCTCATTAAAGGCTGTCCTAAAAGCTACAGCACCTGAGGCACAGGCATTCTCTACTCTCGTTGATGAAAGGGGCACAAAACCAGTATAGTCAGCAACTAATGCGCCAATATGCTCCTGCTCAACAAATGTTCCAGCAGAAAAATTTCCTGTATATATAGAATCTATTTTATCAACTGCATTTGAATCTAAAGCTTCTATTACAGCAAGTGCAGCTAAATCCCTTAGAGAATAATCCCAGAGCATTCCATATTTAGTTTGACCAATTCCTGCAACAACAACATCTCTCATAACTAATCCTCCCTCATCTTTATTTTTCCTCTTAGAAAAGCATATGTAGCATAATCTACATACATCTTGTTATCTAAGTAATCCTTTAACAGTGGTGCATTTTTTCTAACCCTATCTAATCTATCAGTAACTTTTAATATAAATGAATCACTACCTGCCCCAGAACCAAAGGAAGTAACGAGAATAACCTCTCCTTCTTTAGCTATATCAAGCACTGCTACCAGACCTAATAATGAGCAACCAGAATATGTATTTCCAATATATGTGGCAATTAAGCCTGGCTCAAACTGCTCTTTTGAAAAACCTAGCATCCTTGAAGCTCGAAGTGGAAAGGCACCATTTGGTTGATGAAATACTGCATAATTAATATCCTTTGGCTCTATTTTAGCCTTCTTCATTATCCCCTTTGCTGATGATAGGGTATGATGAAAATAAGCAGGATAACCTGTAAAACTACCTGTGTGTGTAGGATACTCCTGACCATCTCTTCTCCAAAAATCGGGCGTATCGGTAGTGTAGGAATAAGTTTCTAATATTTCAGCTATAACATTATCACTGCCTATGATAAAGGCAGCACCTCCTGCAGCAGCTGTATATTCAAGTGCATCTTTTGGAGCACCTTGAGATGTATCTGCACCTATTCCCATAGCATATTTTACAAGATTTGCTTTTACAGCTGCATAACTTGTAAAAACAGCCTCACTACCTGCTTTACATGCAAATTCATAATCGGCAACATGTACCTCTGGCGCAATACCTAAAGCATCTGCAACAATAGTTCCAGAAGGCTTAACCGCATAAGGCGGTGATTCAGAACCAATATATAACGTTCCAACTTCACTGGGGTCAATCTCTGCTCTTTGAATAGCATTAAAACCTGCATGATATGATATTGTAATATTATCTTCATCTTTTGCAGGAACAGTTTTCTCTTTCACCATTAAGCCATCACTAATTGCTTTACTATCGTCACCCCAAACACGTGCTATCTCTTCCACTTTTATCCTTCTCTTTGGTATGTAACATCCATAACCACTAATACCAATCATAAAATAACCTCCTTTAAAAAGTTGTATAACCTTTTTCTATTTCTCTTGATATAATTAACTTCATCATCTCGCTTGTACCAGCCCCAATAGTATATAATTTTGCATCTCTCCAATACATCTGCGGCATAGTATCATCCATAAAACCAGTACCTCCCATAATTTGAATTGCTTCTTCTGCGCACTTAATTGCTGCCTCTGAAGAATGCAATTTAACAGCAGCAGTCGGGGCTCTTAATGCTCTACTGCCTTTATTTTTATTCCACTCATTTGCAAGGGTATATAAATAATTCCTATTTAGCTCTAATTGCGTAAACATATAAGACAATTTATCTTGTATAAACTGATACTTAATAATAGGACTCCCAAATTGTATTCTAAGGGCAGCATAGTCTGAAGCTACTTTTAAAGATCCTTTCATCATGCCAATGTTTCCACCTGACAAACCAATCCTTTCAACATCCAAACCTGACATCATAATATAAACACCATCACCTTCTTCACCTAAACGATTTTCTGCTGGCACCTCTACATTGTCAAAATGCACCTCCCCTGTGGGAGAAGCTCTCATACCCATTTTACTCAGTTTATTAACTGTAATATTGCCAAAACTCTTTTCTACAATAAAAGCAGATACGTTTCTCTTTTCACTTGTTTCATCAGTTGCGGCATATACAACAAAAATATCAGCATGTGGTGCATTTGTTATAAATGTTTTTGTTCCATTGATAATATAATAATCACCTTTTTTTACTGCTTTAGTTTTGGGATGGGCTGCATCACTACCCACTTCTGGTTCAGTTATGCATATTGAAGCAACTTTTTTACCTGTAGCTATATCTGGAATGTATTTCTCTTTTTGTGCTTTATTGCCTGCCCTGTTAATAACATTACCTGCTAATATAGTATGTGCTCCAAGGGTCATACTAATAGCAGGTGAATATATTGCCATTTCCTCCATTATAACAACAGCCAATAGTAGATCATCTCCCAGCCCACCTAGCTCACTATCTAACATAATACCTGTTAATCCAATTTCGCCCATTTTAGACCACAATTCATAGGGCATGTATTGTTCTGCATCCCATTTGAGGGTATCCTTAAACTCTTTCTCACAAAATGTTTTAACTGTCTCCATTATGTTTTTTGCTTCATCAGTTAACAAATTTTTTGAGATCATAGAAACCTCCATAGATAAAACTTATTTATATTATGCAAATCATATGCCACATTAATAAAGCTGTAAATACCCTTATAATAGCGTATTAAAAATATATATTGTTTAC
Source organism: Deferribacterota bacterium (assembly GCA_034189185.1). NCBI lineage: Bacteria > Pseudomonadati > Deferribacterota > Deferribacterota bacterium. The sequence goes on along the minus strand of JAXHVM010000088.1, from coordinate 4,429 downwards.
ATATTATATAAAAAATAAATTTCTTATTATTATGTTGGTTTTATGTCTTTACATTTGTTTACTTTTTATACATAATATATATAAAACAGTTTAATATAAAATATTATGTTTAATATAAAATCTTACTTCTTAAATAATATCTATAGTTTAAAAATTGTTAGAATTGATAATAATTTTCCAGATAAATGTGACAAATTAAATTTAAATAATATTAACGTAAATATTCTTAAAAATATTAATAAATTAGAGGTAGAATTTTTACCAATTATAGATAAAGATAGCATACTTATTGGTTTATTAAAAACAAAGGATATAAAAATATCTTTAGAAAATAATCATGCTACAGTAAATATTATAAAAGATAATGTTAATATTCTAAATATAGATAATTTAACATCAATAGATGAATTAAAGATTTTTATAGAGGAAAAAAATATAAAAAATAATCATATCTATTTGGTTAATAGTAAAAAAAGATTAATTGGATATATACCACTATATTTTATAAATTTACTAAAAAATAATATATATTTTTACTATCTTACCTATACATTTAATCATATAAATGAGGCTATGATAATAATCGACAAAAACTCATATGTTCTTTGGGTTAATGATATTTATTGTAATTTATTGGGTGTACCCAAATATAAAATTATGGGGAAGTTTTTAAAAGATATTGAGCCTAATGCTATTATAATAAATGTATTAAAAAATGATAAAACAGTTAATAATTATCCAATATATATTAAAAGCTTAAAGAAAAAAGTTATTGCAAACATATTCCCTGTTAAGTTAAATAACGAGATTATAGGAGCAATATCATTGTTTAGTAGAGATAAGAATGACAATTTTAATGAGCACCTCTATTATAACCTAAAAAGTAATAAACATTTAATAGGTGAAAATAGATGCTTTAAAGAGGAAGTAGCTCTAGCTAAAAAGGTAGCCTGTACAGACGCGCCAGTTCTAATCAATGGAGAAACTGGAACTGGTAAGGAATTAGTAGCTTATTTTATACATGAAAATAGTATAAGAAAAAAGGGACCATTTATATCTATAAATTGTGCTGCTATACCTAAAGAGCTTTTTGAATCAGAGGTTTTTGGTTATGAACAGGGTGCTTTTACAGGTGCCAAAAACTCAGGGCATAAAGGTAAACTATATCAAGCAAATGGTGGCACCCTATTTTTAGATGAGATAAGTGAACTCGACATTTCAATGCAGTCTAAACTACTTAGAGTAACTCAAAATATGGAATATAGCCCACTAGGTAGTAACAAAACAATCAATGTCAATGTTAGGCTGGTTTCAGCTACAAATAGAAATTTAAATACATTAATTGATTCAGGGAAATTTAGAAAAGATCTTTATTATAGGCTTAATGTCTTTGAAGTAAACTTACCCCCCTTAAGGGAAAGAGATGATGATATCCTACTTCTTTCAAATTACTATCTCAGTATCTTTAATAAAAAATATTCACTCAAACTTACATTTGAGAGTAGCGTAAATGAAATATTAAGGAGATATAGTTGGCCAGGGAATGTAAGAGAGCTTGAGAATAGCATATATCATGCTGTTATTATCTCTGACGGTATCACTATAAAACCAAAAGACTTGCCAAAACACATATATGAAAATACCAATATAAAAAATTTACCTGATAAATTAAGCAGTATCGAAAAAAAAGAGATTATTAAAGCAATAACAAATTCAAATACTATAACAGAAGCTATAGAAAAACTGGGTATTAGCAGGAGAACATTTTATTTAAAAACAAAAAAATTTAATATTAATACTAGAGATACTACACTCAACCCCTCACAATTTTAAAGCAATACAATATCTTTAGAAAGAATAACATAATTGATATGTTTCTTAAACATATTTAACTTTTATAAAGATTTTTAAAGATCTTTGTCAATTCTTCTCTTATAACCTTACCCGTTGTTGTGAGTGGAAGAGAATCTCTGATTAATATTTTTTTAGGGATATTGTAAGGCGCCATATGTTCTCTACACCATTCTAGAAGATCCTCTTCTTTAACCTTACCCTGAAACTCTTCTTTAAGCTTCGCGAATGCAATAGGCACTTCCCCTTTTTTTGGATCACTTGTACCTATAACACCTGCCTTTTCTACTGAAGGGTGTTTAAGCAAAATAAACTCTATCTCCGAAGGATATACGCTAACCCCTGAAACCTTCAACATATACTTTTTTCTTGATATATAGTAAAAGAAGCCATTCCCATCGTACATTCCTATATCTCCAGTTAATAACCATCCATTTACGAATGACTTTTTCGTCTCTTCTAGATTTTCGAGATACCCCTCAACAAGAGATGGGGATTTAATGGCTATCTCTCCTCGCTCACCAAATGGCACTATTCTACCTCTTCCATCTACAATCTTTATTATTGTTCCTGGAGTAGGTATGCCACAAAAAATTCCACCATATTTCTCACTTTCCTTTATATCCATATCCTCTTTATGAAAACCAGAAACAAAGGTATCAAATGTGTGGGTCTCTGTTAACCCATAAGCAGCTTCATGAAGCAAAGCACCTGTCAACTTTTTCCACTTATCCCTAAGCTCTTGCGTAAGTGATTTCACAAAACTAGAGCCTGTGCAGGATACTAAAGATGTCAGATCATATTTACAAACATCTTGATAGTTTATGATCTCCCAGTAAAGGTCAAAGGGTGCATATACAGTTTTAATACTATACCTCTGGATAGCTTTGACTGCTGCAGTTAAATCCCATCTAACAAGTAATACAATTGTTGTGCCAGAAATAGTTGGGCCAACTACACCAATATCGTTTCCTGCTACCCAAAATATTGGCATAGCAGCCAAAACAACCTCTTCATTTTTCATCTTTAAAATAAAATTATTAAAATCTATTTGTTTTCCTCCATAATGTTCGACCAATATATCCGCATAACCAAATGTATGCACACATGCACCAGTATATATGATGTTCAAATGCTTGTGTAAAACACATTTTGGCAATCCTGTTGTACCACCAGTAAAATTCATTGTCGCGTAATCATCAATCTTGACTTCTATGTTTGATTTCTTCGACTGTGAATTCTGAAGAACATCAGACAAGTATATAGCCCCTTCTTGTCTCTGTAACCTGACTTTCATATGGGGATGTAAAGGTATATCAGGCTTGTGCGGAATAAATTTATCTATTGAGGTTGCGATAATTGTGCATTCTCTTGATAATTTTTTAACTATTCTACCTACCATCTGATAATTTGATTCAAGAACTAATAGGACTTTGGGCTTAGATAATTGTAAAAATTGCTCCAATTCTATTTCTTTCAGCATTGGATTCAATAGTGCACATACACCACCTACTTTTAATGTTCCGAAATAGGCTATGTAAAATTGAGGTATATTTGGAAGCAATAAAGCAACCCTATCTCTAGCAAATCCTGTGCTTGTAAGATAGTTTGCAAATCTATCACTTAGGTTATCAATCTCTCCATAGGATATCTTTCTACCATAATATATCAAATAAGTTCTTGACGGTTCTATTTCAGCATATTTTTCTAGATATTTATGTATTGGTATTTTTCCAAAAGGATATTTTGGTTCCTTGGGAAGTGATGGGTGTGGCCATATCTTTGTCCACTTCTCATTTAATTGGTTAATATATTCACACTCTTCCATTCTACTTCACCTTTTTCTCATATTATAATACAATTATATTTATTTTATTAAAATAAACAAACTAATGTTAAAAAATAAAATGTAATTTTTAAATACATTGATTTGCAATATCATTTTTCTAAAAATATAATATTTTATTAATAGATAAATCTAGGTCTCAAAATTTAAATCTTTAATCCCTTAAATTTTTCTTTCAACTGTCCATAAGTCTTATCGAGAAACTCATCTGGTAGTAACTTAAAAAGTGACTCCATCAATCTAAACATAAGATTATGGGGGTCATCCTCTCCAAATTCGGGCTGGAGAATAATATGAACATGATCAACTCTTCCCCCTCTTATTATTAAATCAACAAATTTAGGCTTATAACTTTCCTTAATAATGCTGGCTGCCTTTTTGGAAAGCACAAATAACTTTGCTGCTTCCTCGTCCTCAAGATCATGGTACCTTACAACATGTCTCTTAGGAATAGCAAGCATTCTCCCAGGAATTGGTTCATTACTATTAATAAAGAAGGCGCCACCTATATCAAGGATCACCATAAATTCTTCATCTTCATAAAGCTTTCTAGAGGGAGCTTCCCCTTTTGCTATCTTACAAAAAATACAATCCATAATTTTACCTCCACCATTTTAATACAAACAATTTGCTTCTACATATTTTTAAATATTTCAAACATAATAAATAAAGACCACTCTATGATTTCCTCTTTTTTATTCAGCAGCAAAAAAACTTGAATACATATTTCTC
>JAXHVM010000087.1 GCA_034189185.1 Deferribacterota bacterium | reverse complement strand
CCCTCATCTATATTATCCCTTTTTAACAACCTCTTATAGCATGTATCGTTTTTTGAGTATACAACTATAAGGCTGTCATATCGTTTAAATGATTGGGTCTCAATAAAAAGGGCTGCATGCACAATGATTATAGGTGATTTATTTTTTGATAAGATGTTATTAACAATTTCAATCTCTTTTTTTCTTATAAGTGGGTGAAGTATATCTTCTAATGCTTTTTTATAGCTTTTATCTCTAAATATAATATTTTTTAACTTGGCTCTATCTATAGAGTCATCTTTTGCTAGGATACCCTTTCCAAAAAAATTAACTACCTCATTATAGCCTATATTGTTTATATTCAATAATTCTTTTGAGATTTTATCTAAATCTATAGTGAATGCACCTAAATTGTTAAATATTTTAGCTGCAGTACTTTTACCTGATGCTATTGTTCCTGTTAGTCCTACATACATTAGCTATATATTTTTTTTAATATATATAATTTTTCATCTAACTGAAGGGAGCTTATTAGATAGCATATCTCATCTGCTTTAAAATCGCTGCACACTTCTGGTCTATTTTTATAAATTTTACACAAGCCTGTTTCAACGTCTAAATATTTGCAAGGCTTCATTGATTTTTTATTTAGTTTTGAAATACTATAGAATATACAACAAGCACCACATTTTAAGCATTTTAGATCATTAGTTTTATTATACGACATAGTTATTAAGTGTTGATAAACCACTAATTTCTACTTTTACATTGTCACCCTTTTTTAAGGCTGATACCCCTGGGGGTGTACCTGTTGCAATAACATCGCCTACTTGTAATGTCATAATTGTTGATATATAGCTTATTAGCTTTTCTATAGAGAAAATCATATCCCTTAAATAGCCAAATTGCTTTAACTGGTTATTTACATATACCGAGATTGCAGCACTATTAATGTCTAGTTCGGTTTCTATTAATGGGCCTATTGGGGCAAAGGTATCAAAAGATTTTGCAGTTGTAAAATTTTTCTCTTCAATTTGAATGTCCCTAGCAGTTATATCATTAAAACATGTGTAGCCAAGGATATGTTTAAAGGCATCTACTTCAGCTATATTCTTACCTTTTTTTCCAATAATTACCCCTAATTCACCTTCATGTTCAACCCTATTTGAAATTGTAGGATAATTGATTGGCTCATTATGAGCTATAATAGATGAAGGGGGTTTTAAAAAAAGTAGAGGTTTTATAGGGATGGGATTATTTAGTTCTTTTGCATGATCTATGTAATTTCTTGCAACACAAATTATCTTTTCAGGATTTATGGGTGGTAAAATTTTCACCTCGCTAAATTCATAATACTCATCAATTAATGTATAATCAGTAAAAAAATTTCCTAAAACCCTTCTTATTCTGTTATTTTCAATAACACCCTTTTTTTCAACATTATCACTCTTAAAACGTAAAAGTTTCATTTTTAGCCCTTTTTTTAATATATTCTATTGCTGCTTTTTTACTTTCAATCATGCCAAATGCAAGCTTATATTTAACTTCATTCAATAGTTTGCCAAAGACCTTACTCTCTTTAATCCCTAATAATTTCAGATCATTTCCATTTATAAGAGATGCTCTATTTATATCAATACTTTTAATTGCATCCCTAACTCGTTTATACAAAATATTATAATCTCCATTAAATGTTTCACGTGAAACATTTAGAATTGTTACAACATAATTTATCACTGAATAATTGTTATATATAATAAAATATAAATCACACTTTTTCAAATTTTTATCTAGTTTTTTGAAAGTGTTAATAGTTTTTTTTATTAGTGTGTATATTTTCTTAACAATTATAAACTTTTTTAGATGATTAATATTAAAATTTTGTACATAAATAAACGGGATAATTAGCGTGATTATTATCAAAATGAATTTATCATTTTTTTTATAATATTGCAAATCAGAAACTTTAAATAAATTATATAATAATCTTTTTTCGGTATTGTTTATGTTTTTTTTGTTAACGTTATCAACTTTTAGTAAGGATATAAACACTTCTGAATCTATAAAGATATCAATAATTAAGTTAAAGTATTTTGCAGTAAATGTTTTATATAATTCATTATATATTCTTTCACTGGCTATATCTAATAATAAATGTTTTAATTCTTTTATTTTTTTGAAGGTGTTATTGTCTATATTAAAATTTATCTCAGCAGCGAATCTAAAAGCACGTAAAATCCTTAATGGATCATCTAAAAAAGTATTGTCATAATTTATTCTTATTAATTTTTTATTAATATCTTCTATATTGCCTATTAACTTACCATCAGTTGTTAAGGCTAAACTATTAATTGTAAAATCTCTACAACCTAAATCTCGATATATGTTAGAACCTTTTGGCTTAGATATATCGATAGTAATTTCACCAATAACTATACGTATGTTATCTTTGAAGGCAATAATATTTTTTGATAGTAAACGTGCAAGCCCTGTTGCAAATTCAATATATGATATATTAAATACAACTATGTCAATATCCTTAATTGTTCTATTTAAGAGAAAGTCTCTCACAATCCCACCAACAAAATATACTTTACACTTTTTTTTGCTTTCAAGGTATTTAATATGACTAAAAAAAGGGAGTTTTGTGACATCGAAAATCATTTTATATTAAATTGTACTTTAATAAAGATGAAAAATCTATATAATTGTTTAAAAATGCGTGTCCTTATAATTTCTGATACACATGTGGAGTCGATAAATTATCTACCTAATGTAATAATTGATGAGGCTTCTAATAGTGATATAGTTATTCACTGTGGAGATATTGTTGGGCTAAATCTAATTGATGAGCTTAAGCAAATTTGCAGCACAATCTATGCTGTAAAAGGTAATATGGATCCACCTGAAGCTTCAGTATTGCCAAATAAAATTATAAAATATTTATCCTTTTTAAAGGTAGGTATAATACATGGAAGTGGTGCCCCTATTGGTATAAAAAAGAGGATATTAAAAGAATTTGATGAAAGTCTAGATATTATCTTTTATGGGCATACCCATATACCAGAGAATAAGTTGTATGAGGGGATACATTTTGTTAATCCAGGAAGTGTTACAAGAAATATAAAGAATAAATTTGGAAGCTATGGCATATTAAATATAAAAGAAAAAGATTATACTATTAATATAAAATATATAGGTCAATTATGAAGATAGCAATTGTTGGAGCTGGTTGTTCAGGGCTGTTTGCAGCATATAAGTTGATAGATAATAGCTCATTAGAGATAGATATTTATGAGAAAGGAAATCCGGTAGATAAAAGAAGCAGAAAGGAGGTCTTAAGCGGTTTTGGTGGCGCTGGGGCTTTTTCTGATGGCAAGTTGACATTGACAACAGCTTTTGGTGGCTGGCTTTCTGAATATATTAGTGAGGATGATTTAGAAAAACTAATAGATGAAGTAGATAAAATATGGAGAAAATTAAGCAGTGTAGAAACTCTAGATAATAAATGGGACTATGAAAAGGTAAAAGATTTAGAATACTTGTGTTCAAGGTATAAATTAAGATTGTATCCATCTAAAATAAGACATCTTGGAACAGACAATGCCCTTAAAGCAATAAAAAATTTAGAAAATATAATTTTATCAAGAAAGAATGTTAGGCTCTTTTGTAATAAAGAATTGGTTGACCTAATAATAGATGATGAGAAGATTTTGGGAATAGTTACTAATGACAACAAAAAAATATACTATGATAAAGTAATATTGGCAGTTGGTAGAAGCGGCAATTATAAGATGCAAGAATTGGCAGAAAAATATAATATCAGTAGGGATATTAACCCTGTAGATATAGGTGTTAGGGTAGAACTGCCAAGATCTATAACTGATTATTTTACAGATGTCTTATATGAATTTAAAATTAAATATTTTACTACCTATTTTGAAGACGAGGTGAGAAGTTTTTGTGTTAACCCTGGTGGATATGTTGCATTAGAGAGAAATGATGGGAGCATTCTGACTGTAAATGGCCATTGTTTTAAAAATAAAAAAAGTGATAACACAAATTTTGCCTTACTTGTCTCAACAAAGTTTACAGACCCCTTTCGAGAGCCCGTAAAGTATGGGATGTATATTTCTAACTTAGCCAATATGTTAAGTGGGGGTACTGTTATATTGCAGCGATTTGGTGATTTTATAAAAGGTAGGAGATCTACAGAAAAGAGAATTTCAAAAAATTATGTTTTACCAACCTTAAAAGAAGCAATGCCAGGGGATCTATCCTTTGTAATACCCTATAGATATTTAGAGGATATTAAAGAAACTATATATCAATTGGATAAGGTTATGCCTGGTTTAGCAGATCCCTCTACCCTCCTTTATGGCATTGAGGCTAAATTTTATTCAATGAGGATACATGTTGATAAGTCAATGAGATCTGTTGATATAGATAATTTATATTGTGTTGGTGATGGCGCAGGTTTAACAAGGGGTATAGTACAGGCCTGTTCATCTGGGATCATAGCAGCGCAAGATATATTAAACTCGGCTCTTTAATAATAGGGTTATGTCTTATTTAATTATTTTAAACAATTCAATTCTGCCCATTATATTTATTATTTTAATTGCCTTTGTTTATAATAAAATTATTAGTTCTTCTTCTAATGATATTGTTAAATTAGCAATTTATCTGTTTACGCCTATAATGATATTTACAAATTTAGTAGATTATAATGTTGACATACAAGCACTTGTTAAACCTTTTATTTTTATGTCATTTTATACAATTACTTTGGTTGTAATGAGCTATATTATTGGCAAATTGCTAAAATTAAATAATGATAATCTTATTTCATTTATTTTATCAATATCTATGATTAATATTGGTAACTATGGCATACCTCTAATATACTTTTCCCTGGGGAAAGAGGGAGAGATATATTCTATTATCTATTATATTGTTTTTAATATATCCCTTAGCACAATAGGTATATACTTGTGTAGTCCAAAAAAAAATATTGGATCGATAATGAAAAATATTTTAAAAATACCCATTTTTAGTGCTGCAATATTGGCTATTATTTTTACATCATTTAATTTAGTTATGCCTACTAGCTTAAAAAACAGCCTTTTTCTATTGAGTGAGGGTGCAATACCACTGCTAATATTTATAATGGGTTTACAGATTTCTAATATTAAATTTAATATTTCATACATAATCCCTATTATGGTGGCTACTATTTTAAGACTATTCATTTCTCCATTTATTGCGCTGTTGTTTTTATTTTTATTGAACATAGACGGCCTTGAGAGATCAGCGGCTTTAATACAGACATCAACACCCTCAGCAATGGTGCCGCTTATGATGAACATCTTGTTTGGCAGATCTACTGATTTACTAGCATCTATTATTTTTTCAACTACATTATTATCAGTAATAAGTCTACCATTAGTAATTAAATTGTTTGCATAATGAATAGGCAATATTTTCTTTCGCAGCACGAAGTTTAAGTATGTGTTAATTTGAAATATAAGGATAATATGAATTATTGAGAAAACATTGACATTTGTTAATTAATAGATGTATATAAATAGAATAAAAATAGAAAGTATAGCTCATATATGTAAAATATAATATAAATTTATAAACTGATCACCGATTGTTAAATATATATGAAATATTAATGAAGATAATATTATTTTAAAATAAATAAATATATTTAAACATGAGGGTTGTTAGAATGAAAAGAAAAATTATCATAACTATTATTTTTTTATCTATTATTTTTGTTGCCCCATCTATAGCAAGTGAATCTATAGGTGGTGAAAATATGAGTCAAGCTGTGATGAAAATGGCAGAGTCCCTTCCTCTTTGGAGTATAATCCCCTTTGCTGGAATCTTGCTCTCCATTGCCTTGTTTCCTTTATTTGTTCCTTCTTGGTGGCACCACAACTTTGGCAAAGTCTCTGCCTTTTGGGGACTACTAACAGTTATTCCACTAGTATTAGTATATAAAAAGGCGGGTCTTCATCAAGAACTACATATTTTTATCACCGATTATTTTCCTTTTCTTATTTTACTCTGGACACTTTTTACAGTGGCAGGTGGGATTTTACTTAGGGGTAGCCTGCTAGGCACACCAAAGGTTAACACGATTTTAATAGCTATAGGTACATTTTTAGCTTCCTGGATGGGTACAATGGGGGCAGCCATGCTTATGATTAGACCCTTTTTAAGGGCTAATAAATACCGAAAATATAGGACATTTATGGTTTGCTTCTTTATTTTTTTAGTGGCTAATATTGGAGGGGGGTTAACCCCGGTTGGCGACCCTCCGCTGTTTATTGGCTTTTTACACGGGGTTCCATTCTTTTGGACAACCATTAGATTGCTGCCTCACATACTTTTTGCTTCAATCTGTATATTAATAATATATTTTTTCTTAGATCTTTATTACTATAAAAAAGAAGAGAGAGAGGGAACACTTAATCCTCCCAAAGAAAAAACCCCTTTAAGTTTAGTAGGCTGGTATAATTTCATACTTTTAGGTGGTGTAGTGGCTTCTGTTATATTTAGTGGGACAGTGAGGATTGGAAGTGTATCTATATTGGGGATTGAGCGAACTATAGAATCTCTTTTAAGAGATGGATGGATGATTATCATAGGCATTATATCCCTTTTAATTACCCCAAGATACATAAGGAAGGAAAATGATTTTACATGGTTCCCTATTATTGAGGTGGGCTATTTATTTGCAGGTATTTTTGCCACCATGGCACCACCCTTGCTTATTTTAACTGCTGGAGAAAAGGGGGTAGCTGCACCTTTATTGAAATTGGTAGAAGAGCCAGTACACTATTATTGGATAACTGGAATTCTTTCTGCTTTTTTAGACAACACCCCAACATATTACACATTCTTCACTAGTGTGTTAGGCAAATTCTTTGCAGGCATGCCAGAACCTCAAGCAGTACCGTTGTTGCTCACACAAAAAGCACTTTATCTTGAAGCTATTTCAGTGGCAGCTGTATTTTTTGGCGCTTGTACCTATATTGGTAATGCCCCAAATTTTGCTGTGAGGTCAATCGCTGAACAATCAGGAACTCCTATGCCCAGTTTTTTTGGCTATATTATTAAATATAGCTTTACAGTTTTGATTCCTATATTTATAGTTGTGGCATTAATATTTTTTGTCTAGCCAAAAAATACTATATTGTATACCTTGTTATATTATTATGTTGTTTTTGTGTTTTAGTATTAACCTAGTTTATTGCTAATGAACCTCTATTAGAATGGAGAGAGAGTATTTAAAAAAAATTAACTTTACAAATAAATAAATAGTGTTATAATAATTGTTGTGAATAGTAATAGTTTAGAATTAATGATTGGAAAGACAATTAAAAGGATACGAGAAGAAAAAGGGGTCACT
>JAXHVM010000086.1 GCA_034189185.1 Deferribacterota bacterium | reverse complement strand
AATATATCATCTACTTTTAAATTAATATTATGTATTATACAGATAAACTTATTATAAATATACAACTCGAATTTATTATCTTCAATATAAAATATATAATACACATTTCCAAATGTTTCTATTGTGTCAATATCTGTTTCATATATTGATAAACTCTCATAATTGTTAATATATTTGGAAACATATACAAATGGCAACTTATTGCACACTATTAGATCTTCACTTGTTGGTTTTACGTCCAAAAAGGAATCAATTGTTTTTATATCTATATTTATCCTACTATTTAATAGCACCCTTCTTTTGTGTAATAATAGATCTGTTATATCACCGCATACTATAGAGTTATTAATATTTCTCAAGCTTCTCTTCAATAACTTTAATAATATTTTATTTTTTATGTTTTTTTCTGTTAAAAGACACAGATCATCTTTTAAGCTAACACCTTCATTAGAAGTAAAAAAATTGTATGAACTATTATATATTGAACAAACCTCGTTAGGTTTTATATTTGGAAATTCTTTTGTATTAAAAAAATAGATATTCTTTCCATATTCCTTTAACTGAGAAGCAATTTTATACGAATTAATTGTGGGGTTCAAAAATATATAATTCTTTATTGTCATTATGCTTATATTATTTGCCAATATATAAATATAGATTTGTAAAGAGAGTATATGTAAACCTTATTAATGTATTAAGCATAAATGGCATAAAGATAACAACAGCTAAAACAACAGCAAATATTTTAGGCACAAATGTTAAAGTCATTTCCTGAATCTGGGTTACCGCTTGGAATATACTTATTATAAGCCCAGCCAACAAGCCAAATAATAACATAGGAGCAGCAATCAAAACAGTGATTTCCAAAGTTTTTATACCTATTCCTATTACAAAATCAACACTCATATTAATAAAAACTCTTTACTAAAGACCCAATTATTAAATCCCAGCCATTAACAAGTATAAACAAAAGTACCTTAAATGGCAATGATATCATAACAGGGGGCAACATCATCATCCCCATAGATAATAGTACGCTTGCAACAACAAAATCTATTATCAAAAAAGGTAAAAATATTAAAAAGCCCATCTCAAAAGCTGTCTGCAATTCACTTGTTATAAATGCCGGCACAAGCACTATATCAGGTATATCATCAGCAGTTTCAGGTCTTTCCCTCTTCGATATATCCAAAAATAACAGTATATCCTTTTTTCTAGTATTACGTAATAAAAACTCTCTAAGTGGTGGTTTTGCTTTCATCAAGGCCTCTCTAAAAGTTATTTCTTCCTGAAGATATGGCGCTAGCGCATTATCATTAATCTCATTAAATACTGGGGCCATTACAAAAAATGTTAAGAATATGGCTAAACCTATAAGTATTTGATTAGGTGGCATTTGTTGGGTTCCCAAGGCACTCCTTATAAAAGAAAAAACTATAATAATGCGTGTAAATGAGGTTAACATAATCAAGATTGAAGGAGCAATAGCAAGGATTGTTATAAGAAATATAATCTGTAAGGTTATTGCAACATCACTTGGATTTTCAGCTCTATCAATACCAAACCTAAATGCTGGCAAAGGAATATCTTGAGCATAGATAATAGAAAAGGAAAATAAGAAAAATACTGTAAATATTATAAAAATTATTGCTATCTTTTTCTTAATGAATCAAGCCTCTCTTTTAATATTGATTTCGTGTCTTCAACATCATCACTAACATTTTTTTTCTTTGAAAAACGTAGATAGCTAGAAAAATCTTTTCTCCTAGAAAAACCTTCCTTTATCAAATTTATAGTAACCTCATCAGTTATTTTGTCCACAAATCTTAGATTATTACCAGCAGATGAAAAGATATAGATTATTTTGCCTAACTCATAGAATATCAATGATTTGCCTGGCAACAAATCAACCCTCCCCAATATATTTCCAATACCTGTCAATTGAAAAGCATTTCTACTTCTATATATCAATTTTATTAACCACAATATTATAAAGATAAAAACTAATATAACAATAAGACCAATAAATGTTCTTAAATATAAATTAGTTGATGGTAGATCAATACCAGCAGGACTTGCCTCAACATTAAAACTAACAAATAAAACATTGCCAGTTCTCTTTAAATTAGCTTTAAAATTCTTACTTATAAGATCAAAGGTTATTATCTTAAAGTTTTCTTTTTTTTCTGTAACAATTCTTTCTACAGAATATCCCCAAAATTCCTTATTTAAAGCATCAAGTTTCTCATCAGTTTTTAGTTTTACATAAAAACTATTACCATCTTTGTATGAATCAACTATCTTAAATTCCTTATTAAAAACAATCTTGAAATTTAATGTTTTATTATCAAAATTTAAATCTACTTGAGCAGAAAAGGCAAAATTTGTACCACAAATAATAGATAATATAAGGAATATAAAACTTAACCTACCAATCGTATAGACCTTCTTTGTTTTTTTCCAACAACTCTTCATCGTCATATACATCGGTAAATCTTACACCAAATTTATCATCGAGCACAATTATTTCACCATAAGCAATGGGTTTATTGTTTACTAGTATATCAATTGCCTCCCCAGAGGTTTTGTTAAATTTAACTATATGGCCCTCTTCCCATTGCAGTAATTCACCTATAGCAACTTTCTTTCTAGCTAATTCGACAGTAACATCAAATAAAATGTCACCAAATTCTTTTATAACATAATCTTTATCTTTGCCTTTTTCTTTCATTTTAACACTGCCTATTGCACCACAAATTGTGTAAAATATACATTTTTAATTTTACCAGTATTTAAAACAAGATTAACCCTTCTTTTAATCTCACTTTTTAGGGCTATTTTACCACGAACAGATTGAATATCTTCAAATGTTTTGCTTGATGCAATACTGATTATTATATCTCTTAACTGTGGTTTTCTCTCCTTTAATTCAACTATAACGTTCTTATTGTCAACTTCAACATCAATACCCATTCTTAAATACCTACTACCTGAAGGATCTGCTAAATTAACAACAAATTCTTCAAAAGAAAAAAGTTGGCCAATAGCCACCTCTCTATTTTCAACACTTTCATTCTTTGTATTTCCACTAAAAACTTTATCAAGTAGACCGCTTTTTTCGACATATAGATAACCTAGGAATAATAAAACTAAGACTATGAGTATAATTACCCCTATTAAAATATATGCAATCCATTTTCTTGGCTTTTTTTCATCATTTTTGATCTCTTCAACCTCTAATTCAGCCATTACCTGCCTCCTTTAGACTTTCACTGCATAGCCTTTCTCATAAACTCAGGACTAATAAAATTAATCTCAACCCTTCTATTTTTTCTTCTATTTTCACTATTAATATTTGGTACTAGGGGGTGATATTTAGAATAACCTGCAGCTGCCAGTTTTTTAGGATTAATCCCTTTATTAATAAAATATTTAACAACCGATGCAGCTCTTGCAGTTGATAATTCCCAGTTTGTATCATACTTTGCCCCATATTTCATTGGCAAATCATCAGTATGACCTTCAACAAGAATATTATAGGGCGTATTATTTGCTATTGAAGCAATTTTGTCAAGTAGTGGATATGCAGAGCTTTTAATCTCTGTGCTGCCTAAATCAAAGAGTAGTTCATCTTGTATTCTAATTGTAAAACCCTTATCAGTTTCTATAACGGAAATAAAATTCTTTAGGTTTACACTTTCAATATAATTTACTAGTCCAGACAATAATTCTTTTTTAGAGTGGATATCTTCCAGAATAGAGGTTGTATCAAAAATACTCTCTTCCTTGACTTCTTTTTTAACTCCCTGCCTTAACATACCGAAACTCTCTCTTAGAGAGCCAGCGGCTTGCTCTAATTTTATCTTTTCAAAAGTGACCATAGACATTAAAAGGACAAAAAAGGTAAGTAATAGCATCATAATATCCAAAAAAGTCCTCTGCCATACTGATTGACCTTCTTCTTGCCTTTTTTTCTTCATAAAAACTAATAGCCACTTTCAAACTGGGTTTCTCTGGATTTTGGCCTTAAAAATGCATTTAGCTTTCTCTCAACTAATCTTGGGTTATCCCCTGCCTGGATAGACATAATACCAGCAATAATTATCCTTTTAACTAATAGTTCTTCATTAGACCTAATCTTTAGTTTACCCTCTAAAGGAAGAGCGAACAGATAGGCTATCACCATGCCATAGAAAGTAGTAATAATTGCAAGAGCCATACCAGGGCCTATGGCTGCTGGATTATCTAAGCTCTGCAACATTGCAATCAACCCAATCAATGTGCCAATCATCCCCATTGCAGGTGAGTACTCTCCAACACTATGTAATATACTAGCCCCCTCCATATGTCTATCCTCAACATATTCAAGCTCCCTTTCCATAATCTCTTTAATAACCTCTGGTTCATTTCCATCAACAGCCAATTTAATACCATTATTTAAAAACACATTATCTATCTCATTTTCAGCTGCCTCTAAAGCCAAAATGCCATCTCTTCTTGCCCTAATTGAAAAGTTAACAATCTGCTTTATAATCTCATTTGGATCTGTATGTCTTCTAGAAAATGTTTTAGTTATAAGCGAAAAAAGATTGACAACCCTATCCAGTGGATAGTTCATTAAAAGTAATCCTGCAACACCACCAACAACGATAAGCAATGATGGTAAATCAATAAACCCACCAATTCCAGGGCCAACTATAATAGCTAATATAACTAGAGTATAGCCAATGATTATACCAATAGGTGTAGCACTATCCATATGCTACATTTAAACCAAAATTTTTAAAAATATCAATACAAAATAAAAATAATTCTACCTTTTTAATCCCAATACTTCTTGTATCATTTCATCAGCTGTCGTTATTGCTCTTGAGTTTGCTTGAAAACCCCTTTGAGCAATAATCATATTTACAAATTCCTTTGCCATATCAACATTTGATTCCTCCAAATAACCAGATCTAACTGCGCCCCTTCCGCCTTCTCCTGAAAAACCAAAAGATGGCACCCCTGAATTTGCAGTCTGCTGAAACAGCGTACCGCCAATACTCTCTAAGCCATTATTATTTGTAAAGGTAGCAAGGGTTACCCTCGCTAAATTTCTCTGTAAGCCATTATCATAATTACCTATTAAAGTTCCCATATCATCTGCTACAATTTCTTGAAGGCTGCCTGTCGTATAACCATTTTGTTCCAACCTATCAATATTAGAATTTTTAGATGTTAGCACTATATCATTAATATTAAAATCACTTACAGTAATATTATCTGTCCCATTTGAGGTTAAAAGAGTAAACCCTGGATTACCAACAACAGATTGTTCGCCATTAGGAGTTACATAATAGGTTCTTGATATACTACCATCAGGGTTAAAATCAATATAAAACTCATCATTTACATAAGGAGCCTGCGCGTTAAATACAGCTTGATCACCACTACCTTCAGGAGTAGACAACCTTAATCTCCACGTATTCTCATCTACCATTTCAAAAGTGTAGTTCACAGTATGTTCATCACCTCTTGAATCATATAAGGTTTGGCTTGTTGTAAGTAATCCGCCATCAGCATGTTGCAAATATTCATATTGATTCATTAAATTATTAAATTTTGGAGCATTTAAGGCGCCTATATCAAAAGATGTTATCTCATTAGCTTCGCCAGGATTCCCTTCAACAACTATTGCTCCATCCTCTAATGTCACATCTGCAACATTATCTCCTAAATAGTTATTAATTGCATTGACCAAATCACCAACAGTCTTAGGGTCACCATTTTCATCTACTGTTTGGAACCATGAAATAGGTGGTATACCAGGTAGATTATTTATAATATTTTCTACAAGCCCTCCTTCATCACTTGGTGCATTAACTGTATCAAATAAGTTACTTGCCTCTGGATTAATACTCTCACCATTAATCTTCGCATCAAAATAAATAACAGTTCCTTCACCAGTTTCCGGGTTTACAAGCTCTAAATTTTCTCCTTCAGCATTTAAAAGCTTATCCAATGTCGTATTTTCAGTTATCTCAGAAGAAAAAACCAGAGATGCCATAGCATCATCTCTATTGCCATCATCAGCTAAAATATCTTGGCTTTCAGGATTCACAGTCGCATTAAAAGAACCACCCCCAAGGGTTTTTGTTATTTCAAAACCGTATATATCATCAGTATTTAACGTAACATCACTTAAAGGAGGTTTATTGTTTTCTGGATTATAATACTTAATCTGGCCTGTTGATTCATCATAATAGGCCTCAAAATCTTCAGATAGATTATCTTGAACAGCATTTTGAATTAGATAAGATAAGGTTTCTAAATCATCAAATTGATCAATACCAGGTTCACTTGATGCATATAACACCTTTTCAAATTTAATAGTATCTGATGCTCTGGTAGTGCCTTCTCTATAAGAGCCTAATAGATTGCTAAACGTTGATTGTAGCGCAGAATTACCTGCTACATTATCAATTTCAACAGTTCTATTTGTTGAGGGAACACCTGCAACTAAACCATCATTCCCCCTTTCTATCACAATTTGGCCTTCCTCATTGATTGATACATCAAAATTATTTCCATTTGGATCTAGTCCTCCTGGTATATAAGGTGAATCTATTAGATCATTAAGCTGGTCTTCTAGCTCATTTACAATATCACCTAATGTTGTTCCTTGTACCTCAAAAGAGAATTCACTTACGTTACCACTATCTGTAATAACCCTACCTGAAAAACTAATAGGATTTTCAGCTGTTAAACTTAAGTTTTCATTATTAACGCTATATAGATTTTCTAGTCTCGTATTCTCATTTGCATTTGCCTTAACAACAACTTCTTCACCTTCCCTTAATCCCAAATCTTCACCATTTGCACCATGGAGATTAAAAACTGATTCATCCTCACTTGCTGAGGTCAAAAAATGATTAAATTCTATTTCAGATCCCGCAGCATTGGTATCTAAATTGCCTGATATATTTACCTCAGTTGTAGCGCTTGCAGGAATTGTCATATATTCTTCCCCTATTTGTATTGGCTCAATTGTCATATCTGGATAGAATTCCCCATTTTCGTCAGGCATATACCCCATAACATACAATCCGTCACTATTTACTAAATTACCATCTCTATCAAAATAGAAATTACCAGCCCTTGTATAAGATAGTTCACCATTTTGATCCTGGAGAGCAAAAAAACCATTGCCTTGTACAGCCATGTCAGTTACAACACCTGTATCTTGTAAAGCACCTTGTGTAAAAACGCTATCAATTGCTCCAAGATCTGCTCCCATACCAATCTGCTTTGGATTAGTTCCACCCTTATCACCTGTTGGTGGCATTGCACCCGAAAGGGTCTGGTTAAAAAGATCTTGAAATACTATTCTATCAGCTTTATAGCCTGTTGTGTTAACATTCGATAGATTATCACCAACCACATCCATTG
>JAXHVM010000085.1 GCA_034189185.1 Deferribacterota bacterium | reverse complement strand
CTGAATCAATATCTTCTAAGAGTTCACTAGTTATTAAACTTGCAATGGATGCTATATATAGTTCAAGGGATAATGATCTTCAGGAGGATTATCTAGCACTACTTAGAATTATTAATTTTAAGTCAAAAGATCTAAAAGAGGGTGCAAGCGCATTTTTGGAAAAAAGAAAACCACAGTGGAAGGGAGAATAAATGGCAAGAATATTAAGTAGCATAGATAAAAATGATGAAAACTTTAAAAAACGTTATAAGCATAACAAAGAATTGGTGAAAAAAATAGAGGATATAAAAGCTGTTATAAAAAAAGGAGGGCCAGAAAAGGCTCATAAAGTTAATAAAGAAAGAGGAAAATTGTTTTGTAGGCAGAGGATTGAAAAGGTGTTAGACAAGGGCTCGCCTTTTTTGGAAGTTGCGCCTATGGCAGCTTATAATATGTATGGTGGCGAGGTGTCTTCTGCTGGTATTGTAACAGGAGTTGGAAGAATTTCTGGAAGAGAGGTTATGATTGTTGCAAATGATCAAACAGTTAAAGGTGGTACATATTATCCTATCACTGTGAAAAAACATATAAGAGCCCAACATATAGCAATAGAGAATAATCTACCCTGTCTGTATATAGTTGATTCAGGAGGGGCCTATTTACCTTTGCAGGATGGGGTATTTCCTGATAAAGATCATTTTGGCAATATTTTTTATAATCAATCAGTATTAAGCAGTAAAGGCCTTTTGCAGGTTGCACTTGTTACAGGTTTGGCAACAGCAGGGGGGGCATATGAACCTGCAATGTGTGATCAGTGTATAATGGTTAAAGATATAGGGGCAATATTTATAGGGGGCCCTCCTCTAGTTAAGGCTGCCACAGGTGAAGTGGTAAGCGCAGAGGAATTAGGTGGCGCAGATGTTCATACAAGGATTTCAGGTGTAGCAGACTACTATGTGAATGATGAAGAAGCTGGTATAAAAAAAGTAAGAGAGATATTTTCAAACTATCCTAAAAGTGAAAAATTTCCTTTAGATAGAATATCGCCTAGTGAGCCTTACTATGACCCTGATGAAATATATGGCATAGTTCCTGAGAGTTTAGAAACACCCTATGATGCTAGAGAGATTATTGCAAGGATTGTAGATAATAGTGATTTTGAAGAATTTAAAGCGCGATATGGTCAGACTGTTGTAACAGGCTTTGCCAGGATTGGTGGTTATTTAGTAGGCATAATAGGTAATAATGGGGTTATTTTTCCAGAATCCTCTACAAAAGCGGCCCACTTTATAGAGCTTTGCTCATTTAGAAAAATACCATTAATCTTTTTACAAAATATTACAGGTTTTATTATTGGCAAAAAATATGAACACCAAGGTATGCCTAAAGATGGTGCTAAGTGGGTGCATGCAGTATCAACTACAAATGTCCCTAAATTTACTGTGATAATAGGGAATTCTTATGGTGCAGGTAATTATGCAATGTGTGGGAGAGGTTATAATCCAAGGTTTCTATGGATGTGGCCAAATGCAAGAATAGCAGTTATGGGGCCTAACCAGGCGGCAGATGTATTAACCCAAGTAAAAATAAAACAGTATGAAAGAGAGGGCAGAAGGTTAAGTGAAAAAGAGATAGAAGATATAAGAAATCCTATATTGGAAGACTATAAAAACAAATCAGAGGCGTTGTATTCAACGGCAAGGCTTTGGGATGATGGTATAATAGATCCTGTTAAAACAAGGCAATACTTGATGCTGGCAATTGAGTTATCCCTTTATAAAAAAATTAGTGAGGTTAATTTTGGAATATTCAGGATGTGAAAAAAAGAGAATTTTAGTAGCAAATAGGGGTGAGATTGCAATTAGGATCTTAAAAGCAATCAGAGAACTAGGGCATATAGCAATAGCAATTTATTCTGAAGTTGATAAATATTCACCCCATCTTGCTTTTGCAGATGAAGCATATTTTATAGGCGAGAGTGAAGCTTCGAAGAGCTACCTAAATATTGATAGCATTATTGAGGTTGCAAAGAAAAATAAGATTGACGGTATTCATCCAGGTTACGGATTTCTAGCAGAGAATACTAGATTTGCTGAGGCTGTTAAATCATCTAATATAGTTTGGATTGGACCTCATCCTAAGTCAATGTATGATGTGGGTGATAAGATAAGGGCTCGTGAAATAGCTAAGAGTGCAGGTGTTCCAATTATACCAGGTGTGACATTAGATAACAATGTAGATCCTATGGATGCAGCAAAGAGCTTGGGTTTTCCCATTCTCATAAAAGCCTCTGCTGGAGGTGGTGGTAAGGGGATGCGCATTGTTAGAGATGAAAGTGAGTTGATAGATAGTGTAAATATAGCAAGAAAAGAGGCAGAATCATCCTTTGCAGATCCTACCATTTATTTTGAGAAGCTTTTAGAAGAGCCTCATCATATTGAAATTCAAGTATTAGCTGATAAGCATGGCAATGCTTACTATTTCCCTGAAAGGGAGTGCTCAATTCAGAGGAGATATCAAAAGATTGTTGAAGAGAGTCCTTCTGCAACAATTGATAGAATGCAGGCAAAATCTATGGGTGAGGCAGCATTAAAGCTTATCAAAAAGATTGCTTATGACTCTGCCGGTACAGTTGAATTTATGGTTGATAAGAATAAAAATTTTTATTTTTTAGAGGTAAATGCAAGGATACAGGTAGAGCATCCTGTAACTGAAGAAATTACAGGAATAGATCTTGTCAGTAACCAAATTGAAGTGGCCTTTGGTAAAAGCTTATCGTTTAATCAGGATATTATAAATATACCTAAAGGCCATGCAGTAGAGGCAAGAATTTATGCAGAGGATCCAGAAAATAATTTTATCCCATCAATTGGCAAGATTAATTATTATGAAATACCCTATGGTGCAGGTATTCGTTTAGATGATGGAGCATATAAGGGTTATGAAGTTCCAATACACTATGATCCTATTATATCAAAGGTTATAGCAAAAGGTACAGATAGGAATCAGTCGTTATATAGGTTGTACAAAGCTTTGTCTAATTATCATATTTTACCTATAAAGACCACAATCTCTTTTATTATGAATATTATTAAACACCCAGAATTTAGAAAAGGGGAATACGATACAAATTTTATTAATAAACATTATGAAAAACTTTTTGATGAAAACGAGAAATATATTCCAATAGCTGTTGCATGCTATTAT
Organism: Deferribacterota bacterium; assembly: GCA_034189185.1. Lineage (NCBI taxonomy): Bacteria > Pseudomonadati > Deferribacterota > Deferribacterota bacterium. Next base: position 4,397 of record JAXHVM010000085.1, on the reverse strand, counting down.
TATTTGAGCTCCCAAGGGGTTACAAATGAATATGCCTATGGGGATAAGTATATGTTAAAAGAGTGTTGGCAGTATTTGACAAATTTCAGGGGATAATTATGGGTGAGATTATAAAGATTAACAACAAGCTATGGGAATATGAATTAGATATGAAGGATAATTGTTTTATTGTTAAAATAGATGACAAGAGCTATAGATACGAAATTAATAAGATTGGTGATGGATTGTTTGTTAAAGAGGATAACAGATATATAAAAATCTCATATTTCCAGGAAAAGGATAGCTTAAATTTGTGGGCTGATGATGCCTTTTATAAGATTTCAGAGGAAAGCGAGGAAGAATTAATAGAGCAAGAGAGTGAAAAGGATATAAAAGCACCAATGCCTGGCTTAATTAAAGAGGTTTTAGTGGAGGCCGGTCAACATATATCAAAGGGTCAAACAGTTGTGGTTTTAGAGTCAATGAAAATGTCAAATGAATTAAAAGCTTCTGTTGATGGCGAAGTAGGAGAAATTCTTGTTGCAAAGGGGGATCAGGTTGATGCCTTTGCAACATTAGTGAGAATTGAGAGTGAGTAGAGTATTATTGAGATGAATTACCCCTTACGATAACAGGGAAGATAAAAAAAAGGGATTTGAAAAAATAAATACACAAAGGAGTGTGTCTTGAGTGTAAAAAAGGTATCTATTGGTTCAGGTTCAATGATGTGGGGAGATATTATTGAGCCTGGATTGGAGATGATAGAAAAGGCTGACATAGATTATATATGTTACGATTGGCTTGCAGAAGTTACTATGTCAATTTTGTATATACAAAAAACCAAATATAAAAATGCTGGCTATCCACCAAAACTCATTGAGTGGATGAGGAGGGTAATACCATTAGCCAAGCAGAAGGGGATAAGGATTATAACTAATGGTGGTGGAGCAAATGTTGATGCTACATGTCTTGCTTTAAAAGATATCCTTTATAATAAAGGGATTAGAGGTGTAAAGATTGGCTCCATTATTGGAGATGATATTATAAGTGATATAGATAATTTCAGGAAGGAAGGAATAAAATTTACTAATCTAGATACAGGACAAGAGGATATTGATAGTATTAAGGACTCAATAGCAGGGGCCTATGTTTATTTAGGAGCTGAAGGCATTGTAGAGTGCTTAGAGAAAGGGGCTGATATTATAATTGGTGGTAGACTTGCAGATAATGCATTGTATGTGGGTCCATGGATGTATGAATTTGGCTGGGACTACAATAATAGTGATCACCATGGTAAAATTGGAGCCGCTATTACCTGTGGCCATATAATAGAGTGTTCTTGTTGTTGTACAGGTGGAATGATGTGTAGCCAGTGGGATAAGGTCCCAGAACCTTGGAATGTAGGATATCCAATTGCAGAATTATATGAAAATGGTGAAGCTGTTATAACAAAAACACCTGATACAGGAGGATTAATTAATAGTTGGACAGTAAAAGAACATTTATTGTATGAAGTACACGATCCTAAAAATTATATTATGCCCGATGGTATTGCAGATTTCACAACACTTAATTTAGAAGATATAGATAATAATAGGGTCAAAATAACTAATATGAGTGGCAAAGAACGCCCTAGTATGTTAAAGGTGGGTATTGGTTATAAAGATGGTTGGAAGCAGGAGCTGCAACATTGGTTTTGTTGGCCTGACGCTTTAAAAAAAGCTAAACACTGTGAATATATACTACATGAGTGGTTAAAGAGGCAAGAGATTAAGGTGGAGAAGCTTCAGATAGATTATATGGGTATTAATATGGCTCACCAAAGTTTAGTGAAAATCCCTGATATTAACGAGGCAAAAGATTTGCCAGAGGTTGGTATAAGAATTTGCGCAAAATTTAGAACAAAAAAGGAGGCTGAATATTTCAGGGAACATGCGATGATCTGGAGTGCACCTCAAGCAGGATATGTATTTAATACAACTACACCGCCTGCTAAACCAGTAAGGATTATTAGATTGTGGCCAACATTAATACCCAGAGATTTAGTTTCCTTTAAAACAAATATTATAGAGGTTTAATTATAATGAAAAAAATAAAATTAGCAGATATTGCCTTTGCTAGATCAGGTGATAAGGGAGATGTCTTAAATATTGGTTTAATGGCAAAAACAACAGAAGATTATAAAATAATAAAATATAAGGTAACACCTCAAATGGTAAAAAATTTTTTTGGAGACCTAGTTAAGGGAAATGTCGAAATTTACCCACTAGATAATATAGAATCCTTAGAGATTGTAATGCATGGTGCATTAGATGGGGGCGCTACAGGTAGTTTGCGCATAGATGGAACGGGTAAACCCTTTGCGACAGGAATATTAAGAATGGAGTTAGAGGTATAAGTTATGTATATTTTAGGTATTAATGGCAGTCATAGAAGAGGAAAGGTTACTTATTTACTTATGAATTATATTGTAGAGAGACTAAAAGATGAGGGCTGTTCAGTTAATTTGATGGAGCTTGTAGATTATAATATTAAATATTGTATTGCTTGTAATAGATGTCTTGGAAGGACAGAATGTTCTATTAAGGATGATGATCTGCACGTTATAACAGATGAGATGCTTAAAGCAGACTGCATAATAATAGGTTCACCTGTTTATTTTTCAAATATAACCTCTAGACTTAAAACATTTATAGATAGAACGAGATGGATACATATGAAGAAAGACTTATTGCGAAATAAACGAGGCGCTTGCCTTGTTGTTGGTGGTCTTTTATATGGTGGTCAAGAGATAGTTTGCCAGATTATTGAAAATTATATGTTAAATATGAGTTTAAAGGTATTAAAACCAAGGCTTTTTAGTTCACCCATATATCTAACAAGTTTAGCAACAACGCTCTATAAAGATATGATTGATGAAAAAATAGTATATAAAAAGAAAGAAGAATTACTTGATCCTCTTTTTATCAAATCAAGTGAGCTTTTGGTTAAAAATATTTTAGAAGACGCATAAAATTTGTAGTTGCTACCTATATTTCCCCAACACTGCAAGTTAAACTTTTTTTGGCTTCGTAAGGCCAAAAAATAAGGTTACAATTCTCCTTTTATTAAATTTTAGATTATTATATAATATAATTATAAAATGTGTGGAGGTTAAATATGAGCAAAAACAATTCAGAGAAAAAATTAGAGTTTTTTGAAACTATCTTAGCAAATATTCCTGTTCCTATGTCAATAAGTGACTATGATGGGAAGATATTATATATTAATAAATCATTTGAGCGTTTCTATAAAAGAACAGGTGAACAAGCACTAGGATTAAAGATAGAAGAGTTATATCTAGCTGAAGATAAAGATATAATTATTGGGGCTGTAGAGAAATGCAGATCAGAGGGGTATGCTACGTGTGAGGTAACAACTATTAAAGGTGATGGTAAACATATGCCTGTAGTGTTAAATTTCACATTATTTAAAGCAAATGGAGATAAATATATTATCGCAACAGCAACTGACATATCAGATTTAAAGAAACGTGAAGAAGAATTAAATTTTATCTTTGAAAATTCAAGAGCTGCAATGGTATTAACTGATGAAAAAGGGAGATGGATTAAAATAAACAGAGCATTTTGTAGAGATACTGGTTATGCAAAAGAAGAACTGCTTGGTAAAAAACTTACTGAACAACCATTTACAACTGAAGAGACTATCAAAGCCCTAGATAAATTTAGAAGTTATACTATTGAAAAACGTGTTGAATCAAAAGATTTTATTGATGTGCCTGCAAAGAAGAAGAATGGTGATACCCTAATTCATTCAGCCTTTCAAGTCCCCTATGCTACTGGCAAGGGTGTATTGTACACTGCCATTGATGTTACAAAGGATAGATTAAATGAAAAAGAATATAAGAGATTTGTTGAGGATATAACCTATGTCGCTGAATCATTAGCAAGTGGTGATTATGCTTATAGGGTAAAAACAGATTATAAGAATGAGGATATAAAATTAACCGCTGAGACCTTAAATACGGTTATTAGTTATCTAGAGAAGAGTGATGATGAACTACAATCCCTAATAAAAGAATTAGCTACTCCATCCTTAGAAGTAATGGATAAGGTTGTTGTTATGCCATTAGTTGGTAAGCTTACAAGTGATAGAGCACTAGATGCAATGGAGCGTATACTAGAAAAGATTGAAGAGATAAAAGCATATGCTGCTATTATAGATATAACGGGTGTACCTACTATTGATTCAGCTGTTGCAGATAACCTCATTAAGACAATAGAGGCTATTAGACTTGTTGGTGCCACCCCTATACTATCAGGTGTCTCTGCAAATGCAGCAAAAAACCTTGTAAGGATTGGGGTTAAATTTGATTTTGTTACAAAGGGAAGCCTATCTGAGGCTATAAACTATGTGAA
>JAXHVM010000084.1 GCA_034189185.1 Deferribacterota bacterium | reverse complement strand
GGTGATTCTTTATAAATTGTTGCAGCACGATTTTGTATTTCTTCAGTTTCAATAAATTGAGCTGTCATTAAAGGATCTCTAAATTCGCGAATATCATTTAAAACATTCTCCCAAGATAAATTTGCAATAGTTTGTACATATATATTAATCCACCAACCAGAATTTGGATTAAATGGCTCATATCGAGATCCTGTCTGATAAAAGTCTGGCAACTTTTGCATTTTTGCCCACAAAGGTGTCAAATACGTTGTAGCAGGATGACCGTACCCAAACCAGCTAATCCCTTTAATTGGATCAGGTAGCCAATCTTTAACCTCTGAGATTTGCACATAACAAGTTCTGTGAATCCCAATAGCCCTTTCAAAGCCACTACCTCTAATAGGGTTGCCCCATGGACCACCTGCCAGTCCTGCCGAGAGGTCATACTCAGTTCCCTCATAGTAATCACCTGTGATCTTAAAAATATCGCTTACTGTTAATGGGTAATCGGGTATTACATATAGGGGATACTCAGTTTCATGGGTTGATAAATTTAGAGAAGGAGCAACAAGATCAAATACACGCCATTCCCTTCTTGTGCTATATATTGTATTATTTGGGCAATATATAGCAGCTGGCCTAAATGGTTCCCCTGATTTCTCATCGTACCAGCCTTGTCTAACAGCAAAAGATATTAAGTTAGGAGAGTATAAAACATTTTCTTCATCTGACAGATTTATTTCATTAATTCGTGCACGATTAGCACTAACAAATACAGCGTTGTCTGGCAATTTGAATGCTACCCATATATCTCTTCCATATATTTCCATAATCCATACTTCGTTGCCATCTGTTATATTTATGCATTCGCCTGGTTGTTTGTGCCACTGGTATTTATTTAATAAATCACCAATTATTTCAACAGCCTCTTTAGCTGATGATGCCCTTTCTAATGCAATATCTTGAGCAAACCAGCAATCAATTATTCCCTCGCTTTCATCGATCATAACCCTTTCTACCTCTTTACCATAATCATTTGATGTATCAATTGTGATAGTTGTTTCACCCATTGCTACACCCTTTTCATTCATAAAGGAATATCGTGAGTGTAAATACCTGTAAGTGTGTTTTACTTGGGGCATAGAACCTACAACCCTTGCCACAGGTTCACCTGAAGGATCAACTTCTGGATATACAGGTGGATTTTTACCATAGTCTACGTAGTCATGTGAATATAACACAATATCTCTTCTAGCATTTTCTGGCCAATCAGCCTCAGGAATTATCCATAGTCTAAAATCAGCAACACTGGAATCATCATTGTGGGTTATAATAGTTGCTCCATTTTGTGTAGCTTCTTTTCCAACTGAGATTGTAGTGCAGCTATCATATGTTTCATCAAATGATTGGGCTTTTAAAGAGTAAGTAATAAAAAAAATAATAAAAATAAGGGAAGTAAAATTTTTCATAATAAACCTCAATTAGCATAAATAATAAAAATATTATTGATTATATTTATAACATAATTTTGCAATATTGTCAAAATAAAATAAATACTTATAATAAGGCTTTACTAAGAGATATAATCAATAAAAATAGATATCTTACTTAACATAAAGTTTACTAATTTTCGCAATTATACTTAATATATTTATTTAGTATACAATTAGCTTTTTTTACTGTGATTGAATATTATTTTCTAAATGATATAATTTAAGTAAATGAAAAAATTAAAATGTTTTATTGTAATAATTAGGAGGTATTTATGATATTAGGTTGCCCAAAAGAGATTAAAGTACATGAATATAGGGTAGGTTTAACACCTGATTGTGTAAAGGCTTATATTAAAGATGGTAATAAGGTTTATATAGAAGAAGATGCTGGCTTAATAGCAGGCTTTACAAATGAAGAATATATTAGTGCTGGTGCTTCAATTGTAAAGGATAGAAATAAAATATATGAAATAAGTGACATGATTGTAAAAGTAAAAGAACCGCAACCAGAGGAATATAAACTATTTCATAAAGGTCAAATCTTGTTTACCTTTTTGCACCTTGCAGCAGATAAAGAATTAACTGAAGCACTACTTGAATTAGGTATAAAAGCAGTTGCTTATGAGACAATTGAGAGGAGTGATGGGCAACTTCCACTACTTAGACCTATGAGTGAAATAGCAGGAAAATTAAGTGTTATAGAGGGCTCAAAATACATTGAATGTTTTTATAAAGGTCGAGGTGTTTTATTAGGTGGTATTCCTGGTGTTGAGAAAGGTAGGGTTACCATTATTGGAGGTGGCACAGTTGGAACTAATGCTGCAAAAATAGCAGTTGGCTTAGGCGCACAAGTTTCAATATTAGATATTAATATGGATCAACTAGCCTATCTTGATGATATATTTGGCGGTTCTATTAACACTCTATATAGTAATACTGCAAATATTGATAAAATATTAACAGAGAGTGATCTTGTTGTTGGAGCTGTTCTTATACACGGGGCAAAAGCTCCGAAATTGATAAAACGAGATGATCTTGCTAAAATGAAAAGAGGAGCAGTATTGGTTGATGTTGCCATTGATCAAGGTGGGTGTATAGAGACCTCAAGACCAACTACCTATGATAATCCATCATTTGTAGTGGATGATATTGTACACTTTTGTGTTGCAAACTTGCCTGGAGCAGTTGCTAGAACTTCAACGCAAGCTCTTACAACCTCAACTCTTAAGTACGGCTTGCAGATTGCTAATAAAGGTTTAGAAAAAGCAGTAAAGGAAAATTCAGAAATTGCAAAAGGTGTTAATATTTATAACGGTAAAATAACCTATGAGGCTGTAGCTGATAGTCTAAATATGGACTACACGCCTTTAAATGACATAATAATAGCATAATAAAAATACTTAATTATATTATAACAACTATAAATTGACTTTTTTTCTATAATATCTAAAAATATATATCAAAATATTTATAGGGGTTTAGTATGCTTTCAAAGAAATATTTTATAATTATAGGTGGTTTAATATTTGGAATACTAGCCTCAACATTGACAAAACTTGGCAATCCTCTAAATATGGGTTTATGTATTGCTTGTTTTTATAGAGATATTGCTGGTTCAATTGGACTGCATAATGTTTCTGCAGTTCAATATTTAAGACCTGAAATTTTAGGTATTATCCTTGGTTCTTTCTTGACTTCGATGTTTTTAAAGGAGTTTAGACCAAGGGGTGGTTCATCAACAATTATCAGGTTTTTTTTGGGTTTGTTTATGGTTGTTGGGGCTTTAGTGTTTCTAGGTTGCCCAACAAGGGATATTATAAGATTAGCAGGTGGTGACTTAAATGCCTTAATTGGGCTGTTTGGCTTAATAACAGGCATATTAATAGGTCTAACATTTATTAAAAAAGGTTTTAATTTAGGCAGGTCCAACAGATTACCTAATATTACTGGTTGGGCTATCCCTCTTTTAATGATCTTTTTTGTTATTTTATACATATTTAAACCTGTATTTTTGCACTTTAGTTTAAAAGGGGCAGGTGCAATGCATGCTCCTTTTATAGTTTCAATATTTGCTGGTCTAATAATAGGCTATATTGGCCAAAGAAGTAGGATGTGCTTTGCTGGTGCCTGGAGGGATATATTCTTGGTAAGAGATTTCTATCTTTTTTCAGGCGTTGCATCCTTTTTTGTTGGTTTATTATTGGCTAATCTGTTTTATGGTTATTTTCAAAGTGGTTTATATCATGTTGGCTTTACTAATCAACCTGCAGCACATATGAATCATCTGTGGAATTTTGGAGGACTATTATTAGTAGGACTATGTGCTACACTGTTGGGAGGCTGCCCTTTTAGGCAGACTATTTTATCAGGCGAGGGGGATAGTGATGCAGGTATAACTGTTTTAGGTATGATAACTGGCGCTTCTATATCACACAATTTTTTACTAGCATCGAGTGGTAAAGGAGTAAGTAGTTATGGTCCAATTGCAGTAATTATTGGTGTTATTTTTTGTATATTTATTGGGTTTATCTTTATTGAAGAGAACAAATGAGATTTTTTAAAAGTAAAAAGAATGAAAAAGAAAAACAAAGTGGCTTAATTCTCTTTGAAAAGGTTGAAGATGCAGTTAAGACTGAAAAGCTATTAAAAAGATATGGCTATAATATAAAATTAGTAGCTCCACCACCTGATCTTAGAAAGGGTTGTGACCTATCTATTGCATTTAATATTGTAGAGTTGCTGGGAATAGAAAATTTATTAAAAGATAAAAAAATTAACTTTCTTGAAATTAAATCATTAGAAAGTGGCTCTGAACTTTTAGATATTGTTAAGGTTGTGGATTTTGGAAGTGCTGTTATGGTAAAGGCAGGGAATATGAAAATGACTATAGATAAAAATAGTGGGGTTATCTTAAACACCTCAGGTGGGGGTTGCCCTGATATACCATACCTTAATCTTCAATTGGTAGGTAAAAAAATAGATGAAGTGAAAAGGCCAAAGGAATTGGGATTAACCCTTTGTGCGCTTATGCTTGATAGGGCTTATGAAGAATGCTTAAAAATCTTTTATAAGGAGAAAAAGTGTTAATTATAGCTGGAACAATTCCAATAAAAGAGTTTCCTTTAATATATGATGTAGCCGAAATTGATAAAGATTATATGCTTTTAAAGGATTATAAAATACCTATATCACAAGGGACAACAACAATGATAGCTGCTGCAAATAAGGTTAGTAACTATTTGAAAAACCCAAAGCCTTATGTATTAATTGCTGGTGATATTGGCTATGGTGATGGTACAAAAAAAATTTATAATTATTTGATAAAAAATATTGATAGCTTAAAGCCAGATGTACTAGCTTTACACTACTGTTTACCTATTATGGGGTTAGTTAGAAAATTAATTGAGGTTATAGATAAAAATAGATTAAATATAAAATTAGTTGCTGATGCATCATCAATGTATGCAGCAAAAGCAGCGGGGTTAGCTCAAAAATTTGAACTTTTTACCCCAGATACGAGTGAAATATGTTTCTTAGCTGATAAAGAAGCTGTGCACCCTGCTTATATAAAGAAACATCTCTTTATTCAAAATAGCGATATAGAAAAACTTGTAGAAGATGCCTATAAATATAATAACGCTCCTAAATATTTACTTGTAAAGGGCAAAACTGACTATATTGTGTGTAATGGTGTTATAGCAGAGAAGATTGATGAGCCTAATATCCCTGAACTTGAAGCTATTGGAGGTACAGGGGATACAATAACGGGGCTTGTGTCAGCTTTGTTAGATGCTCCTTTAGATACATGTGAAGCTTCAGTTATTGCAGCAAAAATAAATCGTTTAGCAGGCCAATATATAAAGGCAGATGTCTCAACAAGGATTATTGAGTTAATAAGTATTTTTAATAAAATATTTGATGATTATTTACAAAAGATAAATAATATAAATTTAAAATTAAAAAATTAATAGTATAGGGGTATTTTATGAAGGAGGTTGATGCAAGGGGCTTTAGTTGCCCAATACCAGTTGTAAAAACAAAGAAAGCTATGGATGAAAACCCTAATGAAGTATTAAGCGTATTAGTTGAAACAGAAACCTCAAAAGAAAATGTTATGAGGATTGCAAAGCACAACAACTATGAAGTTACAATTGAACAGGTAGGTGATGATGAATACAGATTAACATTAGTCCCAAAGAAATAAAAAACTGTCAATAAATTATTAATAATATTAATTGTTAACAAATCTATATGTTTATTAAGGTTATATAAATTTAAGTTATATTTAGACGATAAATTAATTTTCGTATTTAATTATGTAAATATCAAAAAGGCATCTATTTGAAAAGTCTTGTCAGGATTAGGTATTATATTTGAATATAGCCCAGGTTTAGCGCCATTAGGATAGAGTTAATATAAAAAATATTTTGGATAATATGGTTTAATGTATGTATGAATATAAAACAATTTATATCTTAAACTAATTATTAATCTTATCATAACTAATTTATATATAGGATATAGGTATAAAAATATTCTAAGATATATAATGAATCCCAATGAAACTAGTGCTTCGTGGGATAGAATATAGGAAGGCTATTGAAATATATATTTCAATTTAATAAAATAAAGGAATTATTTACTTGACTCCAATTATAGATTAAATATAATAATGTTAGATATTTAAAAAAGATAGCTTAAAGGTTATTGGTTTCCTTAATATATTATTAGAGAGAGGTTGCAAATGGATGTAAAAAAGGTAATGCAGGTTTTTGATAAGTATTTAAGACCTCAGTGCTTTCCCGTTGGTGTTAGATTGCTAACCTCAAGTGAAGAGCTCCCTGAAAAGGTAAGAATGCCTAAGAAGGATTTCAAAATAAAAATGCCCCTATGCCAGGGTGTCTCAATTGCAAGGAAGTATGGATGGACTATAGCTATGACTCAAGAAGATATGTTGTGTCCCCTTGGCTCTATTACATTAGGCTTTGTACCTGTAAAGGAAAGATTTTTGGAAGGTGATTTTAATATACCCTTTTGGGTTAAAAATAAAGAGACAAGAGCAAAAATGGCAAAAAATATTCCAAGGCTGGAAAACGGTAAATTTGATAAAATTCTTTTAGCCCCAATCCATAAGATGGAGTTTGAACCCCATGTTGTAATTTTTTATGGAAATCCTGCCCAAATCTCAAGACTTACGCAGAGTGTTGTTTATGCTACTGGAGAATCAGTAGATGCTGCTAGTTTTGGTGGCTTTGCTTGTGGTTTTGAGATAACTGTACCAACCTTGACAGGAAAACCCCAGATAATCATAGCTGGTGGCGGTGACAGAGCATTAGCTCAGACCCAGGATGATGAGATTGCTTTTGCAATTCCAACTAATTACATAGATAATATACTAGAGGGGCTTGTAGAGACCCATAAAGCAGGTATGAGATACCCAACAACATCATTCTTAATGTATCAGCCTCTATTTCCACCAGATTTTGATAAATTAATGGAGCATCTTGAAAGTTAAGGTTTTAAGATCCGCTTTTATGAAATAGGGTTAATAGGCCGTTCATAACAGTTGCAGCACAAGCGCTACCACCTTTAGGACCCTTATTTGTTATAAAGGCTAGATTCTTATAACGGGCAAGTATATCTTTAGCTTCGGCTGCAGAAACAAATCCAACAGGAAATGCAATAATTAAAGATGGTTGAACTTTATTCTCGTCATATAGATCAAGAAGCCTAATAAGTGCAGTAGGGGCATTACCAATAACATAGATTGCATTTTTAAATTTATTTGAAGAAAAATCTATAGCAGCTTCTGCCCTTGTTGAACCCATTTTATTTGCTTTCCTAATAATATTTTTATAATGAATAAAAGAATAGACTTTGCAAGAGGTATTCTTTAAATATTTTGAAGTGATACCTGACTTAACCATCATAGTATCGCATACAATGGGCAAATTCTCACTAATTGCTCTAATGCCTACTTCAATAGCACTTTTTGATATAATTGTTATATCAGCGAATTGATAATCCCCTGTTGTATGTATGAGTTTTTTTATTATAAGTTTTTCACTTTCATTAAAGTGTGCTAAATTGACATTTTTTTCTATTATTTCGAAACTCTTAT
>JAXHVM010000083.1 GCA_034189185.1 Deferribacterota bacterium | reverse complement strand
TCATATCATCTCTTTCTCTCATATTATTTAGCCCTCATTATTTTTCTAAAAGATTTTTCAAATATATTTAATCCTTTCTTTAGTTCATCCTTCGGTATAGTCAATGGTGGAATAAATTTTATGACTTCACCAGCGCTGCCACATCCGCTTATTACAAGACCATTATTAAAACATTCCTTGATTATATCTTTGGATATATTACCATCTCCAGTATCAATACCGTATATCATTCCCTTTCCTCTAAGATCTATATTTTTATAATCCTTAATTAAATCAGATAGGTATGAATACATGTAATCTCCTTTTTCCCTTACTTTATTAGTAAATTCATCATTATCAAAATAATCTAAGGCTTTTTTCCCAGCAACAAATGATATACCTTGTCCCCTAAATGTACCTGTATGTTCACCAGGTTGCCAGTACTTATCATATTCTGGTTTATTCAAAGTAACAGCAAGAGGTGTGCCATATCCACCTATTCCTTTTGCAAGGGTTATAATATCTGGATCTAAATCGAGATTCTCAAAACTAAAATAATTACCTGTCCTTCCACAACCAACTTGTATATCATCAATTATAAATAGCGCATTAATTTCTCTAGCCAATTCCCTGACAGATTGTAGCCATTTGGTACCTGCAACCCTAACACCTCCCTCAGCTTGTATTGTTTCTATTAAAAAAGCTGCAGGGGGCAAAACCCCTGATGCAGGATCATTAAACATTTCTTTTAAATCCTCTAATGTTTTTATATGGTGTTCTAAATCAATTTTTTTAATGTTTGTTTCATAACAATAGGGAAGTTTCAGTGTTGATAGTGATTCAGAACCTGGAAACTGCCTATAGTGTTTATTGCCTGTGCAGCCTAAGGAACCCAATGTCATTCCGTGGAAGCCATGTGAAAATGAGACAACTAAATTCCTTGAGGTAACCTTTTTAGCTAATTTTATTGCGGCCTCTACTGCATTAGTTCCTGTTGGCCCTGTAAATTGTATTTTGTAGTTCATCTTTCTTGGTTCTAGTATTGTATTTACAAATTTCTTAATAAATTCTCTTTTATGTTTTGTGTATAAATCTAAGCTGTGTGCTATACCATCTGATTTTAAAAAGTTTATAATCTCTTCCTTTAAAAGGTTGTTATTATGACCAAAATTTAAAACACCAGCTCCTGCAAAAAAATCTATATAACTAGTGCCCATTTCATCAACAAGTTTAGCGTTTGATGCAGAAACAAAAACTGTTGGCATACTTCTGCAATATGCTCTAACATTTGATTCCCATTTTTCAAAAATCTCCATATTATTTGACATATGCTACTCTCCTAATGCTAAATAATTTTTTTATTTGTATCAACTAAGTTGATTAATAATTTACTAGCAGGTTCAATTAATTTGTCATTAAAGTCATATTTTGAATTATGACATATTATGTTATGATTATTTCCATCATCACTACCCAATAATGCATATGCCCCGGGTATCTTTTGCAGATAATAACTAAAGTCCTCTGAGGCCATTACTGGTAGTGGTATATCACTTTCCCAGTCCTTGCCAAATATTTCTTCTATACTTGATCTCATTTTAAGGGCTGCTTTTTCATAGTTTATTGTTGCGTTATAACGCGGTTTAATCTCTATAATTGCCTTAGTTTCATAAGCTGTTGCTATATCATGAGATATTTTAGTAATCATTTTTCCTATATGATCCCTTAAGGATGTTGTTTCGATTCTCATTATGCCCTCAATCTTTACGCTATCAGGAATTGTTGTGATACTACTGCCTGCATTCATCTTTGTAATACTTAAGACAGCCTTTTTGTGAGGGGATATTCTTCTACTTATTATATGTTGGAGTGAATTAACTATTGTTGAGGCAGCAATTATAGGATCACGACACTTTTCAGGTTGGCTTGAGTGCCCACCTTTACCAATTACTTCTATATGAAATGTAGCATTTGCAGCCATAATTGGTCCAATAGGACATGCAGCTTTGCCAAATTTAATTTCAGGCCAGTTATGCCAACCATAAATAAAATCAATATTATTTAAAACACCCTCATCGAGTATTTTTTTTGCACCATGACCGCCTTCTTCAGCTGGTTGAAATATAAACGTTACTGGACCCTTTAGGCTATTTTCATGTTGTTTTAACCATATAGCTGTTGCTAAAAGTGTTGCAGTATGGCCATCATGACCACAAGCATGCATAACTTTATTTACTTTTGATTTATAAGGCAAATCTGTCTTTTCTTCTATTGGGAGTGCGTCAATATCTGCCCTTAAGGCAATATGATCCCCTTTAAGTGAATTACCTATTGTAGCTATTGTTGCTGTTTTAACACATTCTATATAACTAATATTATATTTTTCTAGTTTTTCTCTTATTTTTTTAGCTGTATTAAATTCACTCCAACCTATTTCGGGATTACTGTGCAAATAATGTCTAAAATCAATTGCTTCATCTATTAAATCTTTAAATTTTATTGTCATTATACGTTTCAAAATAGCTTTTATTTATTAATTTACAGAAGTCTAAATCTAACGATGTTATCAGTCAAGGTATAAATTTATATAATTAAAATTTGGTTAGAAATTATATTTATAAAATATTATTTATTAAATAAATCTATTATAATGTATAAAAAAGCTCCTGTTATAAATCCATCAATAAATGACCATAAGATACCAATTAATAAACCTTTAAAAGTTTTAGTATTGAAGCCAAAATAGGCTAGTGAGACAAATATTAAGATTTTTTTAATCAATGATTTATTTTCAAATAGTAGCAGAAAAGAGAAAATCAGTGTATATATAAGGGCAAATTTAGTTGAAAAATATAACATGTTTCACTAATAATACAAAAAGATTGTGTTTAGCACAATCTAAACATTAACCAAAGTTTAATCTATGATTTAAATAATAAAGCAGATTAGATTATATATTTATTATTTTAGCATATTCAGCGATTCCCTTATAAAATCATCTAGATCTTTAGGTGTCCTACTTGTAACGAAGTTTTTATCTACAACTACAGATTTATCTTCAAAAATTGCACCTGCATTTTTTATATCTTGTATTATTGATTTATAGCCTGTCATTCTTACGCCCTTTATTACATCAGCAGTAATTAATAATTGTGGACCGTGGCATATTGCAAAAATTGGTTTTTTACTCTCAGCAAAATTTTTAACAAAATTAACAAACCTATCATCTGCCCTAAGTATATCAGGAGAAAAACCTCCTGGGATTAGTAATGCATCAAAATCATTGACGCTAACCTCATCAATAGATTTTTCAGGCACAACACTTGCTTTACCATTTTTCCCTTTAACAGATTTACCAGCTTCAAAACTTATATTTATTACCTCATATCCCTTTTCTTTAAAAGCCTTTACAGGTTCTGTATATTCAGAATCTTCAAAATAATCTGCAACGACAACTGCTATTTTTTTCATCTTTCACCTCCTTTTAAAGCAATATAGTAGATAAAATTAAAATAGCAAGTGCTCCAATAAAGCCACTAATAAGTGTAGCTAGTGTTTGTAGTTTATAACCTTCTTTTACAGTCATATTAGAGAAACCTGTTACAACCCAGAAATAACTGTCATTTGCATGGGATACGACCATAGAACCAGCCCCAATTGCTAGAACAGTTAAAGCCTTTGCAATGCTACTTGTTAAACCAAGAGGGTCTAATAAAGGGGTGATCAATGATGCTGTAGTTATAATTGCTACAGTTGATGAGCCTTGAGCACTTTTTAAGGCAGCTGCTATAAGAAAAGGTAAGAGTAGACCAATATTCATATTAGTTAAATAGTTACTTATAACATTTGATAATGAGGAATCCCTTAATATTTGACCGAATGCTCCTCCAGCTGCTGTAATAAGAATAATAATTGCGGCATTTTTAACTCCCAACCCAACCCAACCTTCGGTAGAGAGCATGTCTTTTGTTATTTTCTTTGGGATCAGCAGGCAGAATAGGAAGCCTGTAAGCAGTGCTACCGAGGGATTTCCTATAAATTGTAAACATTCTTTTAAAGTACTCTCTCCGAAGGGTTTTGTTGGAAATTCAGATATAGATTTTAATACTATTAAAATAATTGGAATAGCAATCGGTAGGATTGATTTTATTAAAGAGACTTCTTTTGTATTAACTGTATTATTTGTATTATCTTCTTTATTATTGCTACTTTCTAAGTCAGGTTCAATATAGATTCTTTTACCATATATATTGGCAAAGGCTAATCCGCTTAGTGAAACGGGTATTGATACAATAATTCCTAGCATAATAACCAAACCAAGATCAGCTCCAATAATGCCAGCTGCTGCAACAGGTCCAGGGGTAGGGGGTACTAGGGTATGACTTGCATATAGACCTATTGACAGTGAGATAGCTGTAATTGACAAACTTAAGCCTGATTTTTTTGTAAGTGCTTTATTTAAAGGCGATAGTATAACAAAACCGGAATCACAAAATACTGGGATAGACACTATATACCCCATAATGTTCATAACCAAAGGAGTATTCTTCTCTTTAAATAGTTTTAATAAGTTTGTAGCAATAACGTAAGCCCCACCTGTTTTTTCAAGATAAACCCCAATAATTGTACCAACGACAATGACGATACCTATTGATTTTAAGGTTGACCCAAAACCTTCAACTAATGAATTTGAAATTTGACTTGGTTCCATGCCTGAAAGAAGGCCAAAGAGTAGACCTGCAAACAAGAGTGTCAAAAAAGGATGCAGACTAACCTTTGATATTGCATAGACTAAGAGAAATATTATGAATATAAGTAGTAATATTAAGTATAGGTCATACATAATTATTTAAACTTATTTAATATTAAATCTGCTACTTTTTTACCTGATAATAGCATTCCACCAAAGATTGGTCCCATCCTTGGAGCCCCACACACTGCATTTGCTGCCATTCCTACTACATATAGATTTGGATATATTTCTTTAGTATTATTTTCAATATTGCTTTCAGCAACCTCTGCCCACATTGGTTTCTCGCCTATAACCCCTCCAGTATCTGTTTTTAGTTTGGCACCAATTTTATTACACACTATTTTGCAGACTTCACAGTCATGTCCTGTTGCATCAACTACTACCTTTGATTTTATAACAAGGGGATCTACATGTAGTTTTGCTATATCTGTTGCACTCCACGATAAAACCAAACCCTCTATGCAATCATTTTCTCTAATAACCACATCCTCTACACTTATTGTATTAAATATTTTGCAACCAGATTTTGAAGCTTTTGATATTATTGAACTTGTTGCCTCAATAGATGAAGCTAAATAATAGTTTTTTTCATAGTTAGTATAATTTATTTCAAATTCATCTAAGAGTTCTCTTCCTTCACTTTGAACAACTATATAAGGAAACATCATGCCCCCTCCCCACATTCCTCCACCAGGGGACAATTTTCTCTCAAAGACAACAGTCTTTAATCCAGCTTTTGATAGATAGTATGCAGCAGTTAGACCTGATGGTCCTGCCCCTACTATTGCAACGTCACAGTCTGTGTAGCTTGTAAAGTCCTTTGAAAAACTTTCAACAATAGCCCTCGTTATAACTCTCTCATCAATTATTTCCATATCTTATCTAGCCCCCTTAATATTATTATAGCAAAAATATTATATAACAAAATTATGATGTTGCAAATAGAATTATTTATTGTATAATATAAATAAATATTCATACATTAAATATGGGATAATTGTTGAGTTACGTTGTAATTGTACTAACATGTTTTAAGGAAAATTCTATTGATTTTTTATTTTTTTATAGCATTACATTGTTTAATGATAAATATATCAACTATAAAATAAATAATATATCTATAGTTAAAGAGAGGCCTTTAAGATGGGAATAATGAATGAAGAAGAATATAAAGATAGTTTAAAGGCATTAAAACCAACAGTATATCACTTTGGTAAAAAGATAGATAACATATTTGATGATCCAATAATAGTTTCACATATTAATGCAGCAGGAGAGACGTATAAAGCTGCCTTTGACCCAGAATCTACTAGGTTAGCTACTGCAAACTCACATTTAGCAGGGGAGAAGATTAACCGATTTACCCATATACATCAAAGTGTAGATGACCTTATTAAGAAAGTGAAATTACTTAGAATGCTTGGTCAGAGAACTGGGACGTGTTTTCAAAGGTGTGTTGGCCTAGATGGATTATCAGCAGTATATTCAACAACCTTTGAAATGGATAGAAAACTAGGTACAGATTATCATAAAAGGTTTATTGAATATTTAAAATATGTTCAATCAAAGGATTTAATGCTTGCAGGTTCAATGACAGATCCTAAGGGGGATAGATCAAAAAAACCCTCTGAACAACGTGATAAAGATATGTTTTTGCGAATTGTCAAGAAGAACAGTGAAGGCATTATAGTTAATGGTGCAAAGATGCATCAAACAGGCATTGTAAATTCTCATGAAATACTAGTTATGCCTACGCAAGCTTTAAAAGAAGGTGATAAGGATTATGCAGTATCCATTGCTATCCCAGTAGATGCAAAAGGGGTAATACATATTTTTGGCAGACAAACAAATGATCTAAGGCGCTACCAAGAAAATAATATTGATGTAGGTAACAAAAAATATGGTGTTGTTGGAGGTGAGGCTCTAACAATATTTGATAATGTATTTGTGCCTTGGGATAGGGTTTTTATGTGTGGCGAGACTGATTATGCAAAAATGCTTGTATATTTATTTGCTACATACCATAGACAAAACTATGGAGCATGTAAGACAGGTCTTGCAGATGTTTTAATAGGAGCTTCTGCTTTGGCAGCTGAATATAATGGCGTAGAAAAAGCAAGTCATATTAAAGATAAATTAGCCGAGATGATACACCTTACAGAGACCCTCTATTGTGCCTCAGTTGCTTGTTCAGCAGAGGGTATAAAGTTGTCTTCTAATGCTTATTTTCCCTCACCACTTCTTGCAAATGTTAGTAAACATAATATAACGAGATTTATCTATGAAATTTTTAGAATATCCCATGATATTGCTGGGGGATATATTGCAACTATGCCATCAGAAAATGATCTTTGTTGTCCAGAAATCTCTGGATATATAGAAAAATATTTGAAGGGGTCAACTAAAGGAAAATCTATAAATAGAATAAGGATCGGTAGGCTTATAGAGAATATGACTGGTGGTACTGCACAGGTTGAATCAATGCATGGAGCTGGTTCCCCACAAGCTCAACGTATCATGTATCTAAGAGAGGCTAATATAGATATTAAGAAAAAACTGGCAGAGAAGTTATCAGGTATTAAAGAAGATTAAAATGAACACTGAATTTATATTTTGCGGTGGATGTAATCCTATTTATGATAGGCTTTATCTAAAAGATCTATTAGTTAAGAAACTTAATAGTAATTTGCCTATTTTAATTATATTGAATGGTTGCTTTATGGCATGTGAAAAAGTAGACGATTATTGTGGTTATGAGGTGGTTATCAATATATCAGATTACTTAGATCTATTTAATAAATCTAATAATAGTGAAGAAAAGATTGCAAATAGGGTATTGGAAGAATTAAAAAATATAGATAAAAAATATACAGGAGGTAAAGATGGCTATATATGTAGCAGGAACATCACATAGCAAATTTGGAAGATTAGAGGATAAAAGTATCTATGATTTAATTTGTGAAGCTGGAAAAGGTGCCTTAGAAGATAGTAATATAGAGGCTAAGGATATTGGCGGAATCTGGGTAGGGAATTTTAATGCACCCGTTTTGAATAATCAAAGTCATTTGGGTCCAATTGCTCTTGATATTCACAAGGATTTCAGGTTTAAGCCAGCTACAAGTGTGGAAAACGCT
>JAXHVM010000082.1 GCA_034189185.1 Deferribacterota bacterium | reverse complement strand
TAATAAATTTTTGTAATCATCACAGACTTTTACACCCTTTAATTATTCTGATAAAAATAAAGAATTATTAAAGGGTGTAAAAGTCTGTGATGATTACAAAAATTTATTAAATGATAAAGATGTTAATATTGTTATTGAAACCTTAGATGATGCTGAAAAAGCAAGACAATTAGTCTTAGAAGCCCTAGATGCCAGTAAAAATGTAATTATTTCTAATAAAGAATTGTTGGTAAAATATGGTAGAGAATTGATAATTAAGGCCGCCTCAAGTGATCTATCCCTTTGTTTTGAATCATGCGTTGGGGGAGGTATACCCTTGGTGGATGTTATAAAGGAAGATTATGTTGCCGATGATATCTTTGAGATACATGCGATATTAAGTGGAACTGCTAACTATATTTTAACAAATATGGAGAATGGTAATCATAAATTTTCATATTTATTAGAAGAGACTGAAAAACTAGGTTTTACTGAATATGATCCTTCACTAGATATTAGTGGTATAGATTCGGCATATAAGATAACAATCCTTTCAATGATAGCTTTTAAGGGTTTAATAAATTTCAATGATATATATAGAGAGGGCATTGAAAAGATAGGAAAGATTGATATAGAATTTGCTGAGCAATTGGGATGTAAAATTAAATTGTTGGCAGTTGCAAGAAAATTTCAAGGTGGTTATGACATAAGGGTTCATCCAACAATGATTCCAAAACAATATATGTTAGCAAAGGTAAGAAATGAATTTAATGCAGTATATATTAAATCAGATAATCTTGGAAATACCATTCATTATGGTAGGGGAGCCGGTAGCAATGCTATTGGTAGTGCATTAGCTTCTGATATTGTATCAATTATAAGAGAGATAGAACATTCCAAGAGTGTTAGGATAAATCCCTTGGGATACTATGGGGATTCCTTAGATAGCATTAACATTTTAGATCCTTTAGCAATTGAATCTAAATTCTATATTAGATTAATTGTTGATGATGCACCTGGTGTTCTTGCTAGCATTGCAGGTGTTTTGGGTGATAATAATATAGGTATTAGTGCGGCAATACAACCAGAGATAGAAGAAACTAGAAGAATAACACCCCTTGTATTTCTAACGCACAGAACATCTGGCTATAATGTAAAAAATGCTGTAAATAAAATTAATAGTTTAGATAGTGTTAAAGAGGAAGTATTAGTAATTAGGGTTGAAGATTGATGAAGTATTTAGTTTTGTTGTGCGATGGCATGAGTGATTATAAAATAGAGTCTTTAGGCAATAAAACTATAATTGAGTATGCTAGTACAAGCAATTTTGATATGTTAATAAAAAATGGTCAGGGCGTTAAAATATATACAACACCTAAAGGCATGCCACCAGGTAGTGATATATGTAATTTAAGCATATTTGGCTATAACCCTTTAGAATATTATACAGGAAGAAGTCCCTTAGAAGCTCTCAGTATGGGTATCAAGCTTAATGAAAATGATACTGCTTTTAGGGTTAATATAGTAGCCTATTCATTAGACTATAAAAAGATGGATGATTTCTCGGCATTCCACATTGATAATGAGATAGCCAAAGATGTTATTAGCGAATTAAACAAGTTTTTTAAAGATGAGCCTGTAGAATTTTATTATGGTTTAGGCTATAGAAATTTAATGGTCGTAAGGGGTAGAGATTTCGATATAAATACTACCCCACCACATGATATAATGGGTTCTGCTATTAATGATTATCTACCAAAAGGAAGAGATGCTTCATTTATAATTGATATAATGGAGAGAGCTAAGAATATATTTAAAATGGCAAAATATGGAAAGGCTAATGGTATATGGATTTGGGGGGAGGGGAAGAGACCAAAATTGAAACCTTTTAAGGAAAGGTTTGGTGTTATTGGCTCAGTTATATCTGCAGTGCATTTAGTTAGAGGTATAGGTATTTCTGTCGGACTTAATATAATAGATGTGCCTGGTGCAACGGGATTTATTGATACTAACTATAGGGGAAAAGCTGAATATGCCATTAATTCTCTTAGGTCAGTTGACTATGTATATTTACATGTTGAAGCTCCAGATGAAGCTGGGCATATGGGTAGCATTGAAGAAAAAGTTAAAGCTGTTGAAAATATAAACAATTTAATGTTGCCAATTATAATAAATGGTTTAAAAGAGATTGGAGATGAATATAGACTTTTAATTACACCTGACCATCCAACTCCAATTAGTGTGAGATCGCATGTTGCTGAGCCTGTGCCAGCTATTTTGTATGGTTCGGGTGTTGAAGTAGATGATAATGAGTATTATAGTGAAAATATAAAGCCTTTTAGGGTTTTTTATGATGGCTATAACATAGCAGATTATTTAATAAATAATGTGAGGTGCTAATATGGAAAATGTATTAATAAGAGATATTAAATTAGAAAAGAATATAGACTTTATAAGAACTAAAGAACTTGAGACAAACGATTTAGATAGATACAGGGATTTTTCATTGATTACTACTAGTAGAGCTGGTGAGAATGAATATAAAATATATTTAATTAATAAAGATAATGATTTTAGAGATAATAACCTTAACGCTTTAATAATAGATGGAGTGGGTATAAGAAGCAATTTAAAAGTGATGCCTATTATAATGAATTTTTTGTTATTAAATAAAATATATATAAAAGATATATTTATCAATGAGACCAAATTATCATTTTATGTTGAAACCATTAGTGATGCAGATATAATTAATAAATTGAGGGATACTTTAATAAAAGAAGGGTTTGATGTTGAGTAGTTCAAAAAAGGTTATAATCTATGATACTACCTTGCGGGATGGCACACAAGGGGAAGATGTCAATTTCACAGTACAAGATAAGTTAAGGATTGCTCATAAGTTGTTTGATTTTGGTATTGATTATATTGAGGGTGGTTGGCCAGGCTCTAATCCAAGGGATGAGGAATTTTTCAAAAATATACAAAATTATCCTTCCTTATTAGAGAGAATTGCTGCATTTAGTAGTACTAAAAGACCTGGCAAGAAATGTAGAGAGGATAATATATTGCAGGCGCTTTTAAAGGCAAATGTTCCTAATTTGACAATATTTGGTAAATCATGGGATTTACATGTTGAAAAAGCACTAAGGATTTCCTTAGAAGAGAATCTAGAATTAATATTTGATACAATTAAATATTTAAAAAGTAAGGGTAAAACTGTTTTCTATGATGCAGAGCATTTTTTTGATGGATATAAAAAAAACAGTGATTATGCAATGAAAACAATAGATGTTGCAATGCAGGCAGGTGCTGATTGCTTAATTTTATGCGATACAAATGGCGGTGTTATGCCTGATGAGATTATAGATATAATAGAAAAAGTGAAAGCTTTTACAAAGGAATATCCACTAGGTATCCATTGTCATAATGACAGTGAAACTGCAGTTGCAAGTACATGTTTAGCTGTTAAACATGGTATAAGCCATGTTCAAGGAACAATAAATGGATATGGAGAAAGATGTGGTAATGCCAATCTTTGTTCAGTTATACCAAATCTTGAATTGAAATATGGCTATGAATGTGTTGGTAGGGACAATCTAAAGAAATTAAAGGGTATATCTCGTTATGTCAACGAGTTAGGTAATATAAGACATAATACGCACCAACCCTATGTGGGGAATTCTGCTTTTGCACATAAGGGTGGTATACATGTTAGTGCTATTTTGAAGGATCCCACAACTTATGAGCATATAGATCCTAAGCTAGTTGGTAATTCACAAAGGGTTTTATTGTCTGACTTGTCTGGCAAAAGTAATCTTATTTATAAAGCTAGGGATTTTGGTATTGATGTTGATAGTAAAGATCCTAAGATTACAAATCTGGTAGATAAACTTAAAGATTTAGAAAATAAGGGATTTCAATATGAAGGCGCAGAAGCCTCATTTGAACTGTTAATACGAAAGACCTTAGGTGATTTTAGGAGATTTTTTGATCTACTTTCCTTCCGTGTTTTAGATGAAAAAAGAAGTGCTATTGAACCTCCTTTCACTGAGGCAACTGTTATGTTAATGGTAGCAGGAGAGATAGAGCACACTGCTGGTGTTGGTAATGGACCCGTTAATGCGCTAGATAATGCACTACGTAAAGCATTGGAGAAATTCTATCCACAGATAAAGACAGTAACTTTAGTAGACTATAAAGTTAGAATACTAACAAGTAGAGATGGTACTGGGGCTTTAACGAGGGTTTTAGTTGAAAGTAGCGATGGTAAGGATATGTGGGGAACTGTTGGGGTGTCAAGAAATATAATTGATGCAAGCTATCAAGCACTTATCGATTCAATTGACTATAAACTTTTTAAAGATGCTTATAAATAGATTTAATTTGTGTACTCTATGAAAAAGATAATATTATGTTTTCTGCTTTATTTTATAGTTTTCTCATTAAGCGCAGATGTCTATGGCCAAAGTTGTGGTATTGGTAAAAATATACCAAAAGAGAATGAACAATTAGAAGAAATTGGAGAAATCTTTAGATTAACTATAACAGGCTTAGATGAGATTCTTAACCTTATTAGATTTATTAACGAGAATATTCCAAGGGAACAAGCTATACAAGTAATTAATCTATTTCTCTCTATGTTAGGAGATGTTACTATTAATGAGGGTGAAATATGCATGCCTACTAGTACGCTTATAGAAACATTTAGAGAGTTTGTTCTCATAATGACAAATAATGAAGAAATAGACAATAACCCTAATGCGATTGATTATGTAAATAGCCAGTAGCATCTGCCCTGCACTGTTTACAATGCTTCATTATTGACGAATAGGAACCAAAGATTTTAGCACTTACACCCCTTGCTATATCTATTTCTTCCTCTGTTGGTCCTCTTAAATTTAGTCGTGAAAAGACAGTATTATGTTCTTTTTTTACAATCAACGGTGTAATATTATGTATCTTAACGCCTAACCTCTTTATTGCCCTAGATATGTTTATTATGTCAATATCATTAATAGAAGGTATTAAAATAGTGTTAATTTTAACTAATATGTTATTTTTAACTAGTAACTCAATTCCTTTGAGTTGGTTTTCTAATAAGATATTTGCAGCATCTAAGCCATTATATTTTTGGTCCTTTAATTTTACATATCTATATATTTTTTCAGATATATAAGGATTTACTGTATTTAATGTAACAGTGCAATGTGATATCTTGGCCTTTATTATATCTTCTATATATAATGGAATATTCAGTCCGTTTGTGCTTAAGCAAAAGAGTAGTTCTGGTTTTATCTCTCTCAATAAATTAAATGTTGTAAAAGTTCTATCGGGGTTTGCCAAAGGATCACCTGGGCCTGCTATACCAATAACAGAAACATTTTTATCCTTTGTAAGATAAAACTCTACAAATTTGACAGCTTCTTCAGGTGTTAGTAGTTTGCTAGTATACCCCGGCATAGATTCATTAGAGCAGTCAAATTTTCTATTACAATAGTTGCACTGTATATTACATTTTGGTGCAACTGGTAGATGTATTCGTCCGTATTTATAATGCGCATTTACACAGAAGCAAGGATGTCTCTCATTGAGTGATTTCATTTTATTCTCCTTTAGTTTGTATAACTTTTTTTAGCCAGATTGGAGGGTTGGCTCTTAAAAGATTTTTTAGCCTTTCTAGAAGGTTAACAATATCGGTATTTTCATCAACTTTTATGGGATGTATTTTATTTCTCACTGAAACAGCTGCTGCTGGGCCACCAATTGCACATACATATAAAAGCGCGCAGTCCTTTATTGAACGAACTTTAGATTCTGTGGTATCCTTATGTTCTTTTGATCCATCAACTACAATAAGCTCCCTTTTTTCTGATAATGTATATCCATCTTCATCAACGTCATATATGTATATATATCTACTCCTTCCAAAATGCTCATTAACACTAACCCCATTGTTTGAACAAAAAGCAACCTTCATTATAAACCTCCTTTATATGATTTTTTTCATAGATTCTTCTTCTTCTTTTTCATATAAAATGTTTGTTATTTCAAAGAGAAAGTTCATTGAGCCTTTATAACCTATAAACTCTTTTAAGTGGTAACCCAATCTATTTTTTACTGGAAAACCAGCCAAATAAAGACTTATATTTTTCTTTGTGCTTGCTAATAATGCATTTGTATTTGATATAAGGATCTCAGATTTAACTATTTCTCTTTCTGCATCTTCAATATCACCAATATAAATTTCATGTGTGGGTACCATCTCAATTATATCACTGTCATTTGTTGTTATTGCGGCCTCTAGATTTAACCCCATTTCTTCAACTAAAAAATAGCTAAGGCTAAAGAGTAGGTCGGGTTCTGTAGCTACCGAGACATATTTATTTGTTGTATAGAAGTGACAATCTAACATTGCATCAACAAACATATTTCGTTGTTCAACATATTTAACATCTCTCTTATTGCCACTTATCTCTTCAAGTATATTTAAAAACAAATCAGTATATTTAATACCTGTTAATGATGGTAAGAAATAATAGGGTATGTTAAATTGTTCTTCTAAATATTTTGCTATATTTAACATACTCTGACCAATACAAATAGTTGATGTTGCATCACCCATCTGCTTTATGTCATCTAGGGTAGTTGAACTTTTAGTAAGGGTTGGGCAACTACCATTTGATCCAGAAAGAAAGGATATATCAGGTAATATTGTAAATTCTAAATTAAAATCCTTTATAATCTCTTTAAGTTCAATAATATCTCCACAGGTCATAGAGAAATTAGTCAAGATATTAATTTTTTTGTTATTCTTATTGTCCCTTTTTTCTGCAAAATTAATTATTAATTCTTTTGTTGCCTTTGAAAAACCGAGCTCTGCATCACCAAGTGTATCGCTACAGTTAATATAGATTAAATTTGAAGTAGTATTTATATCATTTAATGTATTTAATTCACCTTTTACGTCATCACCCCTTGTCTCAACTAGGGTTGTTCCTAATATTGATATTATTTCAGGAGATTTATTTTTTAGGGAATTATTTAATGCCTCAGGTATGTTGCTTTTACCCATTATAGTTGCAATATCAACAGTTGCAGTAGTTTGGAGTGGTATTACCTCATTAAAGTGATCGGTTAATATATTTTTTGTAAAAGCTGTGCAACCTTGACAACCATGGTGTAATATAAGTGTTTTATCTATTCCCAACATTGCAAGTGTCGCACCTAACAGGGGACTTTTTTTCAATGGATTTGTTAGCCCATCTTTTTTTATTACCTTTAACTCACCCATTTTTTCTCTCCTCTTGCAATCTTAAATACAGGGCAACAGATTTCATTATAGATATCCTTTGCCAATCTTATTATGCCTTCATAACCACTGTAGGCGTGTTCTCTTTCTTGGTTTATATCTATAAAAGGAATTTTACCTTTGACAGAATTATATTTATTCCTACCACCAGCTAATAAAATATCTATATTATATTTTTCCATTAAATCTAATATCTTTGAGCCACTTTCTTGCCCTATTAATATTTTGTTTTTACCTAAAAAATAATTTTCTAATCTCTCAATATCGTTATCAGTAGATTTTCTAATACTTGTTCCAACTACCTCAAAACCTAGTTCTTCTAAAAGGTATACAAAGGACCAACTTTTAACACCGCCACTGTATATGAAAGCCTTTTTCCCTTTAAAATAATTTTTATAGGGCATCAGTCTCTTTAATGTTTCTTTTTCTTTTTCACAGGTTAATCTAAGGACATCTTTTTTTAATTGCTTATCATCTAATAAATCTGCAATACTAAGAAGCGTTTCTTTAGTCTCCCTCATACTATAAAAAGAGCCCTGTATAAATGGTATATTATAGACTGTTTTTAATTTACGTGCTAATGACAACAATGCTTGGCTACAGATAACAACACTACATTTTGCGTGATGCGCATAGGTTATTTCATTATAAGTGGAATCACCTGTTATTTTACTCAGTACTCTAATATTTAATTCCTTAAATAAAGGTAAAATATTCCAAAG
>JAXHVM010000081.1 GCA_034189185.1 Deferribacterota bacterium | reverse complement strand
AAGGAGGAGAGATAATGTATTATGAAGTTAATGTAAAATGCGTAATATGTGAACCAATAACAACTAGATTTTTCTGTGTGTTAGAGACTCTTGATGGCAACTATATGGTACCTATAAATGTCTCTGAATCAGGGGCGGAATCAATTTTTGTAGAGCTTAACGAGATTGTCCCACCAAGGCCAATGACCTTTGATTTTATATCAGGTATTCTATCAGCTATAGATGATGTGAAATTAGAGAAGGTTTTAATCTATGATGTTGAAGATTGCGTATTTAAAACTAAAATATCTATCAACCATAATGGACTTGTCAAAGAAATTGAATGCAGAGCTAGTGATGCAATAGCATTGGGTCTACGCATAAAGGCTCCTATTTTTATTGACGAGAAATTATTAAATTATAAAAAATGTATCTGTAAAAGAAGTTTAGACCAAAAAGGCAAAAAAGTACTAGAAGAGATATTAGTTGATCAAAGAAATATCTCTAATCATTAGTTTTTAAGTAATTTAATATATAACTATAATCCTCAGGGTAATCAATATCGAGGATAATACCTTTATCATTTATTTTTTTATGTAACACCTTTTCTTTATGTTTTTTTATTATCTCTCTTAAGGTAGGCTCAAAATAAATCTCTTTAATTAATTTATAAGGAAATATGGTAGGATGACCT
This sequence comes from Deferribacterota bacterium, assembly GCA_034189185.1. NCBI lineage: Bacteria > Pseudomonadati > Deferribacterota > Deferribacterota bacterium. The sequence continues at coordinate 7,438 of JAXHVM010000081.1, read as the reverse complement.
CTTTTGTCTTGATAGGTGGGTATAACAATCTTATACGGGTGATTTAGATATTCATCTATAATTATATTAATTGTTTTTGTCATTACAGCCGGCTGATCAGCAAGGGCAATCATTAATCCGGTTTTATCAGATATTTCCTTTTCCCTTTTTATTATGCTGTTAAGAGCGATTTTTATAGAATCCGACATTTGGGAATTAATATTATTATTTATACATACATTGATTGGGTATTTATTTATTAAATTATTTAAAGGGTTCATATCATAAGTTACTAAGTATATTTTATCTATATTAGATTTTAATAAGTTCTCAATAGTGCATTCTATTATAGTTTTATTACAACTTAGGGGTAATAAATATTTATTTGATTTCATTCTTTTTGACTTGCCAGCAGCAGGGATTATACTATATAATTTCATAACAAATTATACTATAAAATAATTGGAGAGTCTATGATCAGTATTCAAATAAGCGGATTCATTGGTTTTATTATACTAATCCTAGATATTTGGGCAATTGTTAATGTAATAAAAAGTAAATCTAGTGTGAATATGACTGTTTTTTGGATAATCTTAATCTTGATTTTACCATTAATAGGCTTAATATTATGGTTGATATATGGCCCTAGAGCTTATATGAATGGGCATAATACAAGGAGGTGGTAAATATGTCAGGGAGAGATGAGTATTTAAAGAATTTAAATGAGAAATTAAAGAAGTTAGATGAAAAGCTTGATGAGTGGTCAATTAAGGTAAAAGAGTATTCTGGGAAAGCAAAGGAGGAGGCAAAAAGCAAATTAGAACAATTGAGAAAAGAGAGAAAAGATTTGGATAGCTTTATATCAAAGCTAAGTTCAACAACTAATGAATCATGGAAGGAATTAAAGGGGAAAACAGAAAAGTTATATAATAATTTGAAAGAAAAGTTTGAGAGCTATAAAAAAAATAAAAAATAAAAGGAGCGCAAAAATGAAAATTAAAAATTTATTTTACACTTTTTTGGTTGTAGCAATATCTGTTGTGGTTATTTCATGTGAAAGACCTTCAGAAGAAGAAAAGGTTACTCCAAAACAAGAAAGTGCTGAAGAGCAAGTAAAAGAAACACCAGTTGTTGATCAGGTAAAGGAAAAGGGTGAGGATATCTATTCAGAAATAAAGAAATCTACCTTCGATAAGAAAGAAGATTTCATTGATTGGTTAAACAAAAAATCTGATGGTATTAATAAAAAACTAGCTAAAGTTGAAAAAAAGTTTAGTGAAGCTGATGAACAGGCAAAAGAACAATATAGGGCAACTATTGAGTATTTAAAAGAAAAGAAAGCTCAGCTAGATGAAAGTATTGAAAATCTAAAAAGTGAAACTGAAGAAAATTGGGAAACTGCAAAGGAAAACATTGCAAATATTCTAGACGATATAGATCAGGCTTTCAAAGATTTTGAAGAATAATATATATTAGGCATACATAAGTGATATGCTTATGTATGCCTGCCTAATTTCATTATTATCATTTAGAAGAGTATATGGAGTTTTTTATGAGAGAGATAAAGATTTGGTTTAATAAAAAACTTGCCGAAAGAGCTGTTGAATCTCTAAGAAAGAATAATTTCAAAGCTTGTTATTATGATGATAGAATGGGTGCCATATCTTATATCGAGGATATAATAAAAAAAAATGATACCATTGGTTTTGGTGGATCAATAACAGTCTTACATGATTTAATGATTTTAGATGTAGTAAATATGTATAACAAAAAAGTTTTTAACCACAACGATCCTAATCTAACAGCTGAAGAGAAACATGAAGTAAGACGAAAGGAGTTAACAGTTGATCTTTTTATTACCTCATCAAATGCAATCACATTGGATGGTAAGCTTGTTAATGTAGATGGCATAGGTAATAGAGTAGCTGCTATGATTTTTGGGCCAAAAAAAGTTTTAATAATAGCAGGAATTAATAAGATTGTTGCAGATCTTGATAGTGCCTTGAAAAGAATAAAACATATAACACCTATGAATACTAAGAGGCTAAATTTAAATACCCCTTGTGCTGAAACAGGTTATTGCATGGAGTGCAATAGTAAAGATAGGATATGCAATGCTACAACAATTTTAGAAAAAAAACCTAGTAACTCTGATATAGAGATAGTGGTTATTGGGGAATCCTTAGGTTTTTAATGAGTAATGAAAAAATTATATTTGCCCATGATAAAATTGGCTTTGTTGAATGTTTAAATAGTCTAGGTGATGATTTAACTGTTGTTAACTCCGCTAGAGTTTCTTTTGGTAAAGAATCAAAAAAATTAACTGACAAAGACAAAAGGCTTATAAGATATTTGTATGAACATAAACACTGGACACCCTTTAGTCATGTTATTTTTCAATTTAGAATAAAAATGCCTTTTTTTGTCGCTAGACAATGGTATAGACATCAAATAGGATTAACAAGAAATGAGATAAGCAGAAGGTATGTTAAAGAAAAGCCTCAATTTTTTATGCCTGACTATTTTAGGATAAATGCAAAAAAAATAAAACAGGGTAGCCTGGATAAGGTTAACGATAAGAATGATCATTATATAGAAAAGCTAAATGAGTTTTACAAATATTCCTATAATTTATATAATGAGATGTTAGAGGTTGATATACCAGCTGAGCAGGCAAGAATAGTTTTACCACTTGGAGCTTATACTGAATTTATAGAGACAGCTAGCTTAGCAGCCTATATGCGTGTATATAGTTTGCGAGTTTCAAAGGATGCACAGAAAGAAACAGCTTTTTATATTAAAGCTATTTTTAGATTTGTTGAGGAAATATGCCCCATTTCTTCAAGTCTTGTTAAATAATATTTCTTATTTTATCTATAATAATATTTTAAGATTTACCCAATTTTTAAACAGTTCTTTTGTTGTAAAATTTTAATTTTTTAATAAATTGATATAATTTATTTAGAATATATATTAACCAAATTATGATCTATACAATATTAAACAAGATTAGATATAGATATATATCAAAAGGTGGTTATGGTGAATTTTTAGCTTTAGCAACGCCACTTATTTTGACAACAAGCTCTTGGTCTATACAACACTTTGTTGATAGGATGTTTCTGTCATGGTATTCACCTGTAACTATAGCAGCAGCTATGCCAGCTGGCGCTATGAATTTTACATTTCTAAGTTTATTTTTAGGCACAGTAACATACACAGGTACGTTTATAGCTCAATATTATGGCGCAAAACAATATGATAATATCGGTTCAATTTTATGGCAGGGGATATATCTAGCCCTTATAGGTGCTGCTTTAATAGGTTCCTTAACTTTTTTTTCTAGTAAAATATTTAATTTAGTGGGACACGCTGGAGAGATAAAGGTAAATGAAATTATATATTTTAACATTTTATGTTTAGGTGCTTTTCCCATGCTGTTATCAGCTTGTATATCAAGTTTTTTTTCAAGCATAGGCAAAACGTGGATAGTTATGTGGGTAAATTTTATTGTTACTGCAATAAATATTTTATTTGATTATCTTTTGATTTTTGGTATCTCTTTATTTCCTGAAGCTGGTATTAAAGGTGCGGCAATTGCAACAGTTATAGCTAGTATTTTTAATGTTTTAACATATGTAATTATTATAAATATGAAAAATTATAATAAAACGTATAATATTACATCTAATAGTTCATTTAAAATTTATTTATTTAGCAAGCTAATAAAGTTTGGTTTTCCTGCAGGTGTACAGTTTTTTTTAGATATGGTTGGTTTTTCTATTTTTGTTTTATTTGTTGGGAAACTCGGTGTTGTAGAGCTAGCTGCAACAAGTATTGCCTTTAATGTTAGTACCCTTGTCTTTCTACCAATGATTGGCTCAGGGATTGCTGCCTCAGTATTGGTTGGGCAGTATTTGGGCAGAGGTATACCAACTTTAGCTGAAAAAAGTATATATTCAGCCTTTCATCTGGTTTTTGTATATATGCTAATTGTGGTACTCCTTTACTTATTTACGCCTGATATTTTTATCAAACCCTTTATCAAAGGGGAATTTACTGAAAATTATGTAGCTATATACAACTTAGCAATTATACTTTTAAGATTTGTAGCATTATATTCTATATTTGATACCTTTAACATAATATTTGCTGCGGCTTTAAAAGGCGCAGGGGATACAAAATATGTAATGAAAATTATAACTATACTATCATTTTTTGTATTAATTGTTCCAACCTATTTTGCTGTTGAATTTTTCAATCAGGATATTTATATATTATGGTGTATTTTTTCAATATATATAACATTATTGGGCCTTTTTTTCTATTTTCGCTTTAAAGGTGGAAAGTGGAGGTCAATGCTTTTAATAGAAGATAAAAAAATCTTTAATCATGTATAGTTTTGTTATATTATATACATTAAACATTTAATAGGAGATAGAAAACAATATGAGGTATTGTAAATATTACTTTTTTATATTAATATTTTTTGCTATGTTAACATCAGTTTTTGCTTATAAGGTAAAACATTTTGATAATGGGCTAACCTTGATATATAAGAAATATAATGATTCTAATGTTGTTGCAGTTGATTTTTGGGTGAAAACTGGATCACTCTATGAAAACAACGAGAATAATGGTGCAAGTCACTTTATGGAACATATGTTTTTTAAGGGAACTAAAAAGAGACCAGGCAATATTGCTGATTATATTAAAGCATTGGGTGCAACCTATAATGGAGCAACATCACAAGATTATGTTCATTATTTTATAGAGGCACCCAAAGATAAACTTGCTGAAAGTATTGATATATTGACAGATATGCTTGCAAACGTAGATCTAACAGAGAAAAAGTTTAATGAAGAGAAGGGTGTTATATTGTCTGAACTTGCCACCCGCAAATCTGAACCTTTTACAAATTTGTTTGATTCCTTTGGGGAAGTGATATTCGATCCAACTTATCCATATAGTAGACCTATTGGTGGTGATTATGATGTTGTCAAGCAGATGACCCTTGATGATCTAAAATATTTCTATAAGCACTTTTATACAAAGGATAGAATAACTGTTGTTGTTGCGGGAAATTTTGATGAAGAGTCATTAGTATCTTTGACTAAGGAGAAGACGGCAAATATAAATGAAGCAGGAGAGAAAGTTGAATTTGATTTTAATCCACCTGCGCCAATAAGCAAGCCAAAAATAGTAAAAAAAGAGATGCACACAGGTGGTATTGCATACTCAAAGATTGGCTGGATCGGCACAGATGCGTTAAGCGATGATTTCCCCGCGCTACTAATGCTTGGTTACGTTTTAAGTGGTGGCGAGAGTTCAAGATTAGATCAAGAAATTGTAACAACAGGTCTTGCTTCTTCTATAATGCTAGATTTTTCAGCTTCAAAATTGATTAATGATTTTGGGTTTGTATATGTAACTTCACCTGATAATGTAGATAAAGTTAAAGATATCATCTTAAGTGAGGTTAAAAAAATATCTAATGGTGATATAACAAATGAAGAATTAGAGAGAATGAAAATATTATATGAATCAAGTTTTGAGATGAGTAAAGAAAGACCAATTTCTTTGGCCTCAACTTTAGGTTTTTATAATACTGTGGCGAATCTTGATTTGTATGATAATATCATTAAAAGAATTAGAAGAATAGAGGTAGATGATATTGTAAGAGTCTGTAGGAAGTATTTAGGAAGTAATAACTATGCATTTTTAACTATACTTCCAGAGGACAGTAAATAATGTGTAGCTTTAAATATTATAAAAGAATTGTTTTATTTGTTATTATTATTTTAATATTAATTTTATATTCGGAGTACAATCTTATGGCTAGTGATTTTATGTCTAATATAAATGAGTTTTCATTAAATAATAGGATGCACGTTATAACATATAATAAAACCACATCTAATGTGTGTTCAGTACGAGTAGGTTTTAAGCTACCTATAAGTGTCGAGGAAGAGAATAAAATAGGTTTGAGAAATTTATTAATACATGTGATGACAAGAAATACTAAAAACTATAATTCAAGGGAACTTCCAATAGCGATTGAAAGTATTGGTGGAAATATATCCCCTATAGTTAGTAAAGATTATATAGGTGTTTCTGGTGTTTCTTTATGTAGATATACACCAGAACTAATAAATATAATAAAAGATATTTTATATAACCCATCATTTGAAGGTTTTGAAGAAGAAAAAAATATTGCCTTGCAACAATCTAAAGCTGTAAAAGATGTATGGTCTGAGGCAATGGAGATGTGGATTTTTAGAAGTCTTAAGACTAAATATAGATATGAAACTATAGGTTATCCTGATACAATTAAAAACATTAAAAAAGATGATATAATTAATTTATATAATAAATACTTTGCTGGCAATAATCTAGTTTTTGTATTAGCTGGCAATCTTGATAACATAGATAATCTGGATAACGTTATAAGAGAATTCGATATTGATATGGGCAAAAAATATACATTATCAAGCCCAGTTGAACCACCTTTAACAGAAAATTTTTACACTGAAAATAGGAATGTTGATACATCCGCTTTTGTTCTGGGCATAGATGCCCCTCAAAAGAAAAGTGATGATTACATTGATTGGCTATTCTTTTCTACTTACTTGTCAAATAAAATGGATGATGAAATTAGACAAAAAAGAGGTTTAGCATATTCAGCAGCTTCTAGTTTATTAAGTATGATATCAAATAGTTATCTAGTGGTAAGATCAGATATTAGTAGTTCTTCAAATATAGATGACGCTTTAAATATTGCTAAAGATTATTTAACAAAAGATTATATAGCTAATATAAATACTCAAGATTTTAATCTAGTTAGAAATATGGTTGTTGGTAGTTTGTCAAGATCGAACCAGACTTCAAGCGAGATAGCTTCTACATTACTATCGAACTATTTAAATAATATTGCTTTAGATTATTATGAGAAGTTATTAGAAAAAGCTAAGAAGGTAGTCTTAGCTGATATTATATCTTTACAATACGTAATACCAAAAAAACCCCAATCTATTATTGAGATAATAGGCAAAAATTAAAATATAATAATATATACTAACTTAAATCTAATTGTTTATATATTTTTTTTACAAATAACTATTTATCGCATCCCTTAGGTACGATGCATATAAATTTAAAGTCTCCATCTCCATCATTTTTAAATTGATGTGTAGTATTTGATTGTATAAAAGCTACAAAACCTTCTTTAATATTATGAAGTGTATCATTTATGTAAAGTATACCCTTGCCCTTAATGATATAGTTGATATGAGGCCAAGGATGACTGTGTTTTGGCGTAAAACCACCATATTTTAATGTAAATATTCTCATAATATAATCATCCCAACCTTCTTTTTCTCCAATTGCAACTTGTTTGTAAACATCTTTCAGATTGTCACCTTCCAATTTTATCATTTTCAATTCTTTTGAATCTTTTATA
>JAXHVM010000080.1 GCA_034189185.1 Deferribacterota bacterium | reverse complement strand
AATTTTATATTTATGACAAGGTGATATATATATTTATTATCAATATTTTCATTAAAATAATATTTAACAAAATTAGCCCTTCTTTTATCCATTTCAATTATTTTTCTCCTTGCCTCATCATCTTCTACATTTTCACTTGATGTTAACCATTTTATTCTATCTGCAATCGGAGCTACTAATCTAATATGCACAGCATTTGGGAAGTCTTTAAGAAGAAAACAGGCACCTCTACCTAAAATTATAACATTGTCTTTCTTAGCCTCTGATATGACTATGTTATTTATAATTCTTTGAAAGGTATTGCTATCAAAAAATCTGTCATATGCTGTAGCCCCCTCAAAAACAGAGTTATTCTTTTTTATTTTATCAAACTCTGATTTAACTTCTCTATTGTCAGATGAAAACATTCTCCTTATAACATCAAAATCTACATATTTTGAAATCCTTGCCCTATAATTAGTGTGCTCATCTTCATCAAAAAGCCTTATCCTTTCCTCTGAAACGTTTTCCTTGTAGGCAGCAAATTTTATTATCTCTTTATCTAAATATCTATAATTTAAACGCTCTGACAACATAAGCGATAGCTTTTCAGTTGGGCATCCATATTCCCTAGAGATTGTTAAAATTGCCATAGATCTCCCCTACTTTCTTTATTTCTAATTTATCTGATAAGTTATTAATCATATTATTTATATGTTTTCTACTTACTGGATGCATATAATTCACACAAATATCTCTTAAAGGATAAAGCACAAAACTTCTCTTATGCATAAGTTTGTGTGGTATACATATGAATTCATTACATATTACTTCACCATTATAATCTATTATATCTATATCTATCTCCCTTGGCAACCATTTGCCTCTATCAAGCCTGCCTACTGATGTCTCTACTTCTTTAATAAATAATAAAAACTCTTCTGGAGTATAATTTGTCTCGGCTGAAATAGCAATATTATAGTAATCATTTTGGCCATCTTTCAATAAGGAACAACTTTCATAGATTGATGAAATCTTTTTAATTGTAATTTCCTTTGATAAACATTGCAGCGCTCTTTTTATAAAAGCCTTTCTATCTCCTATATTTGAACCTAGAGACAATATAGCCTTTTTCATGTCAATAGTGACTCAATCTTTTTTAATAGTTCATTAACATCTGCTCTATCACTTTTTATTGGATCATATATATAAGCATCAACAACTTGAAAAGGATTAATTAAAAAAGAACCCTTTGATTGAATTATTTTTTTTCTATATTTGATTTTAATAGGAACAATATCTCTTTTTGATCTAGCGGCTATAATGAACCCTCCTTTTTTTAAAGGAAGTAATCTGCCATCCTCGGATCGAGTACCTTCTGGGTAAATAATAACCGATTGTCCATTTTTTATAGAATTGATTGCATTAATCAAACTTTTGTAAGAACTTTCTCTTTTTCCCCTTTCAATTGGAATATAGTTAAGCTTTTTAAAGACTATGCCCATCAAAGGTATTTTATATAATTCCTTTTTTAACAGAAAAACTGCTTTAAAATCTCTTAACAATGTAAATAGTATATAAGTATCAAAGAAGCTTTGATGGTTACACATAAAAATATATTCTTTAGATTTGTCAATCTTGTTAGAATATCTCTTTATTCTTAGTTTTGTAAAACTAATAGACAACAATAGCTTACCCCAATAATATGATAATTTGTGCAATATATCACTGTCTTTATTTAACAAAAAAAAGGGGAATGAAATTAATAAAATAATAATTGAGAGTATTATTAAAAATAACCAAAAAATTATAGAAAATAAAACTTTAACTAGCAATTAGCTGCCCTAAATTTCTTAAAATCTCAGCATAACTTGGATGGTTAAAAAAGCAATGAGACAATTTATCTATTTTAATACCAAATTGCATTACAATAGATAGACTTGAAATTATTTCTTTACAACCCCTACCAAAAATATGGGCACCTAATAATTTTTTAGAAGATTTACTATAGATTAACTTTATCAAACCAGTCGAAGCGCTCTCTATAACATGTCTTTTTAAATATGAATATGTATATTTAGCCACAATATAATCAATATTTAATCTTATAGCCTCTCTTTCATCAATACCTATTGATGCAATATCGGGACTTAGATTAATAAGCCTTGGATAAAGGTATGAATTAATCTTTAATTTTTTGCCTAACATACTAAATACTGCCTTTTCTGCAGAGTAAGTTGTAAAGGGAACAGACATATTAATTCCTGTTGCATCCCCTATTATGTATATATTATCATTGTTTACTAAAAAATTATCATCTAATGTAGGAATATCATCTTTAAAATCTATATCTAAATTTTCCAAACCTATATTTGATAAATTTGGCTTTCTTCCAATTGCAATAAAAATCTCTTCAGCTTCTGCATTATCCCCATTGTCGAATAAAATAATCCCTTTATTACCTACCCTATCAATATGGTCAACTTTAGCATTTAGCTTTAGTTTTATATTATTTTTTATTAAATTATCCTGAAATTTTTTAACAATTTGCTCTTCAAAATCATTTAACAAACGGGACTCTTTCTCAATAATTAAAACATCAGAACCCATTCTCTTGAAAAAACTTGCAAATTCACATCCAACAAAACCACCACCAATTATTATAACAGATTCAGGTATTTTTTCTAAAGTAAAAAAATTATCTGTCGTCATTAATTTTAAAATTGGTTTGCTATCAAAAACTATAGATTTAGAGCCAGTAGCTATAATAGCATCCCTAAATTTAACTTCTGTTTTCTTGCCATCTAAATCTACTTCTAATGTATTTTTTGAGGTAAATTTAGCATATCCATTAATATAATCTGAAATTTTTTCTAATTGATTAGTGTTGCTTTTTATATACCTATTAGAAACGTTGTCAAAATATTTTCTCAATTTTTCCATATTTATATTTGGTAGTTTTTCAATTAGAGGCTTCTCAAAAAGCCTTGAACAATCTCTTAAAAAGGATTCATGTATAGAGCTTAGGTATAATAATGTATTAGATAATAAAGCACCATTGCGGCAATAATTACCACCTATATTCTCTGATATAACTAATGGTTTAATTTTATTATCTGATAATAATTTAGACGCATACAAGCCAGAAGGTCCAGCACCTATTACAACAACATCACTGTAATTTTGTATCACGTCCCAAATTCCCAGGAAGATAGATATTTTTCCTGATTTTCACTTAATGCATCAATTGAGATATTAAGCGATCCCAACTTTATCTTAGCTATAACTTTCTCTATATAATCAGGTATAGTTAATACTTTACTTGCTAGACTTCCTTTGTTTAAAAGAAGATATTCGACTGCTTTCGCTTGTGTTGAAAAACTCATATCCATAACCATAGGGGGATGACCTTCAGCTGCTGAAAGATTGACTAAACGCCCACCTGCAATAAGATATATCCTTCTATCATCTTCTAGAATATATTCATCTACATTATCTCTAACATTAGATCTAATCTCTTTAGCTAGGTTTTCCAAATCTTTAATATTTATTTCTACATTAAAATGACCTGCATTGCATATTATACATCTATTTTTCATTACCTTATAATGTTCTTTAGTAAGCACATCAATATTGCCTGTGACTGTAATTACAATATCTGATTTCTTTACAGCTTCTTGCATAGGCATAACTAAAAAACCGTCCATAACAGCTTCAAGAGATTTTATAGGATCAACCTCAGTTATTATAACATTAGCACCCATACCACGAGCTTTGGCAGCAACCCCTTTACCACACCAGCCGTACCCAGCAATTGTTACCACTTTACCAGCTATCAAAGTATTTGTTGCCCTAATAATACCATCTAGTGTTGATTGCCCAGTTCCATATCTATTATCAAATAAGTACTTTGTATGAGCATCATTAACTGCAATCACAGGAAATTTCAAAAGGTTATTTCTTTCTAAGGATTTTAATCTAATAACCCCAGTTGTTGTCTCCTCAGTTGAACCAATCACATTTTCTATTACACTACCGCCCTCTTTCATAACAGTAGAAATTAAATCTGCACCATCATCCATTATGATATGGGGCTTGTGGTCAATTGCCTTTCTAATATGGTCATAATATATATTATTATCTTCTCCTCTAATTGCATAGACTGGTATATCAAAATCTTTAACAAGACTAGCTGCAACATCATCCTGAGTAGATAGTGGATTGGATGCACACAATAAAACATCAGCACCACCACTTTTTAATGTTCTAACAAGATTTGCAGTCTCTGTTGTAACATGTAGACAACATGAAATCCTTAAATCCTTTAAAACCTTACTCTTTGAAAAATCATTTCTTATAGAACGAAGCACTGGCATTTCTAGATCTGCCCAATTAATCCTTTTTAAACCTCTAAAAGCTTTCTCAATATCTTTAACATGATAATCATTCATATAATCACCTAAATATATATTATATTTTATCCTTTATATCATTAACTCTGTTACATTGTTCCCAACTAAAATGATTGCGCCCAAAATGACCATAAGCAGCTGTTTCTTTAAAAATAGGCTTTCTTAAATCTAAGGCTTCAATAATTTTTTTGGGACTTAAATCAAAAATATCCAAAATTATATTGCCTAACTTATCAGATGGAATTATTCCTGTATTAAAGGTATCAACCATAACTGACACCGGTTTATCAACACCTATTGCATAAGCCACTTGTATTTCACACCTCTTTGCAACCCCACTTGCAACAATATTCTTTGCTATGTAGCGTGCCATATAAGCAGCACTTCTATCAACCTTTGTGGGATCTTTACCACTAAAACACCCACCACCATGATGAGCAACGCCACCATAAGTATCAACTATTATTTTTCTGCCCGTTAAACCACAATCAGCCATTGGCCCACCTTTTACAAATCTGCCAGTAGGATTTATATAATATTTTATCTTTTCCTCATCATATAAATCCTTAGGTAAAACCTCTTTTATCACATATTCTATTAAATCATCTCTTAAATCAATAGATTTAACCTCCTGTGAATGTTGAGCTGATAAAACAACAGTAGTAATCTCAACAGGTTTAAAATTTGAATATCTAACAGTAACCTGTGATTTTCCATCTGGTCTCAAATAGGGCAATATATCCTTTTTTCTAACCTCTGACAACCTCATACACAATCTGTGAGCAAGCATAATTGGCAAGGGCATTAATTCCTCAGTATCATCACAAGCATATCCAAACATCAACCCTTGGTCACCTGCCCCACCAGTATCTACACCATCAGATATATCTGGCGATTGTTTGTCAATTGAGGTGATAACCCCACAAGTTTCATAATCAAAACCAAATTTTGCTCGCGTATAGCCAATATCCCTAACAGTATTCCTTATTATACCAGGAATGTCTACATAAGTACTGGTTGTTATCTCTCCTGCAACTATTGCTAGCCCTGTAGTAACCATTGTTTCACAGGCAACCCTGCTAAGAGGATCCCCTTTCAACATCTCATCTAAAATTGCATCAGATATTTGATCTGCTATCTTGTCAGGATGCCCCTCAGTTACTGATTCAGATGTAATAATATAATCGCCACTAAACAATTAAACCTCCTAAGGAAATATATTTTTATTACAATTTTAATTATAACTATTCTTGTAGTTTGAGATAATTTGCCTCATCCTATCCTTATAACGAAGTTTTAAAACCTTTATCTCTTTAATCTTCTTTTCAACCTCTGGTGGAAAATATTTTAAAGAATATAATGCTTCTAAGTCTTGTTCTAACCTAATATGTTCTAAATATAATTTTTTGAATTCATCATCCTTATCCCTCAGAATCTCTACTATTTCTCCCTCTTTTTCCACCATAATTCACCTCTTATAGTTTATTTTCTTGCTATAATAATCTAAAAAATATAAAGGTTTATAATCTCCTTTTAAATGCACAATTTTTTTATTTAGCAATGATTTACTTAGATCAAAATTATTATCATACAATATATTTTTATTAGAAAAGGTCATTTCACTGTCACTATTTATCAATTTATAATCAGAAAAGTTATCATTATCGAAATTATAATATTTGGCAACACCTATTCCTTTTCTTAAAGGATATATTACAACCATCTCAGAGCAATCCAATGTTAAAGCGTAAGCATCTAATAGGGATATACCATAAAATGGTTTATTAAATGATAACGCAAAACCCATAATGGTAGCTATACCAATCCTTATGCCAGTAAATGAACCAGGTCCTTTAATAACATTATACTCATCAATATCTGCTATATCTAGTTTAATATTTTTTAGACTATTATCTATTATAGTCAATAAGTTTTCATTAATATATCTACCTAACTTATAGTTAATATTTAATAAAAGATTGCTATCATTAGCAATTGCCAATCTCAAGTAATCACCACTTGTATCAACTAATAATATATGCATAGAAAAAAACTATAACAAATTATTCTAAAAATTCTTATGATAAAACTAAATACCTGTATGGCCAAAACCTCCAGAACCCCTTTGGGTATCACAAACATTATCTACTAACACTAAATTAGCCTTAATAACTTTAGAAAAAACTATTTGTGCTAATCTGTCCCCTTTCTTATAATAAAAGGATTCTTTTGATAAGTTCATCAAAATAATCTTTAGCTCCCCCCTATAATCACTATCAATAGTGCCTGGACTATTTAATACTATCACTTTATTATTTAATGCAATACCACTTCTACTTCTAATTTGACCCTCAATATAATGCGGTATTTCAAAATAAAGTCCTGTTCTTATAAGTTTTACATCAAAGGAAGGTATAACCCCATCTTCAAAGCTGCAAATATCTAAACCTGATGCACCACTAGTCTTATATTCAGGGATACTTGCCCCCTCAAGCGCTTTAACTTTTATTGTAACTATTGCATTATCTAGCTGTTCATTACTTTTATAATAGTTTTTACTAATCTCCAAATCTCTCATTTGAGAAGCACTTTTCTAGATAGTTTTATCCTTCCTCTAGCATCCTTTCCTAAATATTCCACCTCTATAATATCTCCTTCCTTATAATGATCTTCAATTTTATCAATGCGTTCTCTATCAATCTGTGAGATATGAAGTAGCCCCTCAATACCCAAAGGTAACAATTCGACAAACATCCCATAATCTACAATTTTCTTAACCTTAGCCTTATACACATTATTTTCAACTAATTCTTGCATCGAATCTTGTATCATTGCCTTAGCCTTTTCAATATTATCTGCATCTTTTGCAAATATATTAACTATTCCGCCATCTAATATATCAATAGAAGCTTTTGTCTCCTCAATTATTCTTTTTATATTTTTGCCAGCTGGTCCAATTAAAAGTCCTACCTTATCTGGGTTAATCTTTATTGTTTCAAATCTTGGAGCCTTTGGGGATAATTCTTTTCTTGGAGCAGGTAAAACCTCTTTCATTTTACTTAAAACATATAGTCTAGCCTTCCTTGCCTTTTCCAAGGCTTCTTCTAAAATTTCACGGTTTAGACCTTCAACTTTTATATCCATTTGTAAAGCAGTTATACCCGATTCTGTCCCAGCCACTTTAAAATCCATATCACCCAAATGATCCTCTAATCCCATAATATCTGTTAATATTATATGTTCATCCTTTTCATATATCAAACCCATAGCTATCCCTGCAACAATATCACTAATGGGGACACCAGCATCCATTAATGACAAACAACCAGAACACACTGTTGCCATTGAAGAAGAGCCATTTGATTCCAAAATCTCAGAAACCACCCTAATTGTATATGGAAATGTTTCTTCATCTGGGATAACCGTCTCTAAAGCTCTTTCAGCAAGAGCACCGTGCCCTATTTCTCTTCTGCCAGGACTTTTTAGAAACCCAACCTCACCAACACAATAAGGCGGAAAATTATAATGTAACATAAATCTCTTTGAATCAGAACCTTCAATATTATCTATCAATTGAGTATCCATTTTAGTCCCTAGCGTTGTTGTGGCAAGAGATTGCGTTTCTCCTCTTGTAAATAATGAGGAACCATGTGTCCCTTCTAATAAACCTACCTCTATATCAATATCTCTGATATCATCAAATTTTCTTCCATCAACCCTCACTTTATTATTTAATAAATATTCCCT
>JAXHVM010000079.1 GCA_034189185.1 Deferribacterota bacterium | reverse complement strand
AGGATATTCTAACTTTTTTTAACAGTATTTTTTTATTATTTTTCAATTTTATATGTTTTTTAGTATATAATTTAATCTTTTTCTCACCTATATATAGATATCCATCTTTATATAAACCAACTACCTTTGAACAAACCTCATTGATATTTGCATTAAAATCTGTTTCCTTATTACACTTTAAATAATAATCACTAATCTTTTTTTCTTTGCCTTTATAATTAATAACTGTTGCTGAAACAATCTCTGTTAATCCATGAAAATTTTTTAGTTTATGTATAAGTATATCGTAGATACCGTTTAAACCAAATCTATCTAAGCATTTATAACAGTATATAGCTCTATCATTTTTTCTTTTTAAAATACAACTATAATTATTTTTATATATTATTACACAATCTTTTAATATAGCTTTAAATTCAGCTTTTTTTATTTTATAGAGATCTTTAATATTTGTGGTTTTAATATCATTAAAGTCCTGCTTTAGTTTAAAGGGTTTATCATTAAAATTTGCATAAATAGGTAAATGATCTGAATAACCCTTTCCTAAATGCCATGCCTTTCCTGATTTTGCCCTTTGCCATCTAAAAATCTCACTATCTTTAAATAGATAACTTTTTTTAAAAACATTAAAAGATCTATCTATGTAAGAGATACTTTTATTATCAAACAAGTAGGGTGATAAAATAATATTATCAGGTGTTTCTTTTCTGTTTCTAAATATGTAGGAATATCTTTCATGTTTAGGTAATTCTAGCCACAGATTGTAATGATAAAAGGGATAGTCTCTGTTAATTATAAAAAATTTATCCACTAATTGTCCGCCTTCTACTGTCTTTAGAATATGATTAATCCCTGTTATGCCCTTTGTATTGTTTAATTTATTGAAAAGTCTGTTATATCTAAATGTTAAATATTCATTATAATTAGAATTAAAATCACCTAAAATTATATAATCAGTCCCTTTCTTTAAATTTTTTAAATCCTCAAGGAGTTTTCTTGCAGTATAAACCCTATGGCTTTCAGGATATCTCTTAGAAGGCCAGTGATTGACATATATTAATAATTTTGCATCATTTATTTTTACAGTGACCTTTAATATATCTCTATAGTCTCCCTCTATATTGATATCACTGCTTTCTACAATAGGAAAAGTTGATAAAATAGCACTTCTTATAGGTATTTTATAATTATCATCAACAATTGACTTATATTTATAATTTTTGCATCCCTTTTCATTTATTTTTTTTACTAATGTATTTAATACATAGGGTGATTCAATTTCTTGTAAAGCTACAATATCTGCATCCAAATCACATAATACCTTTGCTATATTATTTATTTTTTTATGGAAAGTGTCTTCATTCCATCTAAAGCCAGTAAAGGGGATATATTCAGGGTATTCTCTATTATTATAATAAAGGTCAAACAAGTTCTCTACATTATAAGTGGCTACTTTAAAGGTTGTGGCAATTAAATTAAGGGGTATTAAAATATTTAAAAGGATAAATAAGAGTTTTTTTCTCATGGTAAGGTTAGTTTTCTCAAAAAATCATCATTCTCCATATGCCATGTGGCGGTTTTTTCAATTCCTTTTTCTATACTAGTTTTTGGATTCCAGTTTAGTATTTTTTTGGCCAATTCTATATCTGCCCATGTCTCAAACATATCAGCATTATTAAAGGGTTTATATTTTATTTTAGCTTTTTTATTCAAAGAGTTTTCAATTAGTGTTATAATATAATTTAATTCTTTAGGTTTATTATTTCCTAGGTTTATAATATTAAAGCCAGTTAGATTAAGGGAGTTAAGGATACCATCTATTATGTCCTCAATATATGTAAAATCCCTTTTTTGAGTACCATCCCCAAAAATGGTTATCTCTCTATTATTTTTTATATGTTCAATAAAATTAAAGATGCTCATATCGGGTCTTCCACTTGGTCCGTAAACAGTGAAAAACCTTAAAATTGTAATATTTAATTTATGTAAATGGTGATAAGTAAAACATAATAATTCAGCAGATTTTTTTGTTGCAGCATATGGTGAGATAGGTTTGTCAGTTTTATCATTTTCACTGAAAGGTGGTTTTACATAAGAATATACACTAGAAGTTGAAGCCTGAATAAATTGCTCAGTATTGTATTTTTTAGATAAATTAAGCAAATTTAGTGTGCCTAAAACATTTGTTTCATAATAAATATATGGATTTAACAAACTATATCTAACCCCTGCTCGTGCTGCTATATTTATTATGGTATTAAAATTATTTTCTCTAAATAGATTGTCCAATGAAGCTAAATCAGATAAGTCAATTTTTTGGAAAAAAAAATTAGCGTAATTTTTTAGATTATTTAATCTATTAAATTTTAATTTTACATCGTAGTATTCATTTAGATTATCTAAACCATAAACCAAAAAACCTTTTTCTAACAAAGCTTTACTGAGCCAGAAACCAATAAAACCAGCCGATCCTGTTACAAGAATCTTCATTTCTCGATAAACTTGTGTATCTTTCTTGATGTATATTTTGTTCCATCTGGTGTATCGTGAAGGTTTATACCATAGTTTAACAACTCATCTCTGATTTTATCAGCTAATGCATAATTTTTTTGTTTCCTAGCCTCATTTCTTTCATTAATAAGTTTATATAATCTCTCTTTATCTATGGATAGGTTCTCATCAAACCATTCCTCTGGTTGTTTATAAAATATACCTAATATATTATTTATCTTTTTTACAGCATCATAGAATTTTTCCTTTAAACTTGAAAATGTTTGGGGGTTTAATTTTTGATCTGTTAGCTTATTTATATTCTTTATCAATTCATTTGTAGCTACAAGCGCTATTGGTGTATTAAAATCATCATCCATTGCATTATCAAAATCTTTATTAAAATCTAAAAATATTTCATTGAGACTTACGTTATCCTGACTAGCCTTTTTTGAAGGTTTAAAATCTTCAATTTTTCTTAATAATAAATAGAATCTTTCTACTATTTTTTCATAATTTAAAAGATATTCAAAGGTAAAATCTAGAGGTTTTCTGTAATGACTAGATATCAAATATAATCTAAGCACTTCAGGGGAGAATTCTTTTGTTATATCTCTTATTAAGAAAAAATTACCTAGAGATTTTGACATCTTCTCTTTATTAATATTTACAAAACCATTGTGTAGCCAATAATTAGCAAGAGGTTTATCAAAAGACGCCTCAGTTTGTGCTATCTCGTTTTCATGATGTGGAAATATAAGGTCTTTACCACCACCATGTATATCAAAGGGTAGCCCCAATAATTTTGCACCCATAGCAGTACATTCAATGTGCCAACCAGGCCTACCATCCCCCCATGGAGAGGGGAAAGAAGGCTCATCTTCCTTACTTTTTTTCCACAGTGCAAAATCTAGGGCAAACTCTTTTCTTTCATCTACCTCAATCCTTGCCCCAGCTAACATATCCTTAAGTTTTCTATGTGAAAGCTTACCGTATTCTTTAAATTTTTTTACCCTAAAATATATATTACCATCTACTTCATATGCAAAACCTTTTTCTAGTAGAATCCTACATATGTTTATCATATCATCGATATATTCTGTAGCTTTTGGGGCAATATCAGGTCTTTCAACATTGAGCTCATCCATATCTCTATTGTGTTCCTCTATAAATTTAGCTGCCAATTTATGCCAAGGAATATTTAACTCTTTACTTCTCTTTATTATTTTATCATCTATATCAGTGAAATTTTTAACAAAAGTTATTTTATAATTTTTATATTTAAAATACCTGCGTATTACATCAAAAATAACAGCTGATCTTGCGTGCCCAATGTGACAATAGTCATATACAGTAACCCCACAGACATACATCTTTACTTCATTGGGATTAATTGGTATAAACTCTTCTTTTTTTTCAGTAAGCGTATTATATAATTTTATCATTTGTAACGTGTGCACCTCACATAATGTGTTGATGATATCTTTTTAACAGCTATCTCATCTTTACATAGATTGCTAAAATATTTACATCTATTTGAAAATGGACATTTTCCATTATTTTCATATTTCCCAATATCAACGATCTTTTTTTTAGATACATTTAGAAGTAATTCAGTATAAGGGTGCTTATAATCATTAAAGATTTCATCTTTCAGACCTCTCTCCATCATTATTCCCTTATATAAAATTATTACCTCTTTACATAAATATTTAACAATTGCTAAATCATGAGATATTAAAACTAGACTTTTATTATAACTTATTATTAGATTTTTTAAAATATTTAATATTTGTGCCTGGATTGATACATCTAATGCGCTAACAGGTTCATCAGCTATAATAACCTCGGGATCTAATATAAGAGCTCTAGCTATTGATAACCGCTGCCTCTGCCCACCGGAAAACTGATGTGGAAATTTATATAAATCTTCATGTTTTAATCCAACACTATTCAATATGTTATCAAATACATGGGGCGTAAATGTTGTATCTTTATAATGTTTTTTATAAATATCCTTGAAGGTTGTTTTTATTCTTAGCTTTGGATTAAAAGCAGAGAAGGGGTCCTGAAAAATTATTTGAACATTTTTCCTATAATCTTTATATGTATCTTTATCATATATATCTCTATTTTTATAAAAAATTGCACCATTATCAGTTTTTTCTACACCAGCTAATAATTTCGCAAGGGTTGTTTTACCACTTCCTGATTCCCCGACAATACCTATTGAAGCCTTATTGTTAATTGCAAGAGATATTCTATCTAATGCTTTTATATACCTACTTTTAAATAAGATATTTTGTTTTAAAGGATAATTTTTTTGAATGTTATCTGCTTTTAAGATT
The DNA here is from genome assembly GCA_034189185.1 of Deferribacterota bacterium. Taxonomy (NCBI): domain Bacteria; kingdom Pseudomonadati; phylum Deferribacterota; species Deferribacterota bacterium. The sequence continues at coordinate 3,309 of JAXHVM010000079.1, read as the reverse complement.
GGCTCAACTTGAATAGTATTATTTTTTATCTGATGCATAATAAATTAAAATTCCTGCAAATATAAAAGTAGATAATATTAATATTCTCTCAATCCATATATAGATATTGGCTTGGGATATAAAATAGGGAGCATCAGTTACGCACCAAGCTATTAACATAACTATAAGAAATAAAGGGGTTATATACTTTACAACATATTTAAAGGCGTTAGGTATTCTTAATTTTGCTCCTTTATTTAATTCTTCCCAGGCCTTATTGATACCCATTATCCATGCAAACATAATTACTTCTATTATACTTATTATAACTAAAAATAAAGCGCCTACCCAAAAATCAACCTCATCAAAAACGCCTTTACTATACCAGAGTGTTGGTGGTAATGATAGAAAAAATACAATTAATAAAGTTATCTTTGCGGCTTTTTTATTATCATAGCTAAAGTTATCTTTTAAAAAAGTAATAAAAGAAAAGCATGATGCAAGTATTGTAGTAATGCCAGCTATAAATAAAAGAGTAAACCACAAAACCCCAAAAAGTCTTCCAAGTGACATCTCTTCTAATACCATTGGTATAGCAATAAAAGAGATATTATACCCCTCAGTTATATTTTTATCTAAGCCATGAGTAAAGAAAAATATAACGGGTATTGCAATGCAACCCCCTATAATTACCTCTGAAAACTCATTGATAGAGGTTTGAGTTAAAGGGCCTATTGCAATATCATCATCTTCTCTTAAATAACTTGCATAAACGGAAATCTCTTGTCCTATTGAAAGGGTAAAAAATATTTGGCCTGCTGCAATAATCCAAATTTGCCAATTAAATAAGTGTTCAAAATTTGGCTCCCATATAAAAGATAAACCCTTTACTATATCAGGACCTAATAGAAGAACTCTTATAGTAAGCACAACACCTATAACAAGTAATAATGGAATAAAAATATTGTTGAATTTTTCAATACCCTTATTTAGGCCTTTAGATAATATAGTATAGATTATAAATAATGTTATAATATAAAAAAATAATGACCCTAAACCAATATTAAATGTGTTTTTATCTGCACCAATAAATTGTTGTAAAAATGTAATTTTATCAACATTGATATATGAACCAAATAGGCTAAAAAAAGCATAGCCTAAATTCCATGATACTATATATGTATAATATGAAGCTATAAGTATAGGTATTGATAAACCAAAGATACCTAAATATTTTGAATATCTATTCTTCCATATCTTTTGAAATATAAAAGGATGTGTTCCTTGTCCCCTTTTTCCACCATACCTACCAATAGTCCATTCAACCCACAAGATAGGTATGCCTAATATTAGTAGTGATATAAAATAGGGAATCATAAAAGAGCCACCAACCTCACTTTTTGCAATTTGTGCAGGAAACCTAACAAAGTTACCAAGTCCAATAGAGGTTGCGGACATTGCCAAAATAACTCCTATTCGTGTTGACCAGACTTCTCTATTTGAGTTTTTCATAATTTAAAAAATATATAATAAAAATTTTACTTTTACAAATGTAAATTATAGATAAATAATTTATATTTATAAATTTAAACTAAATTATTAACTAAAAAATTGGAAAATAATAAGCTAAAAATACTAGAATTTTATCTAAAATATACATATATTAATTTAAAAATTTAACAATAATTTAACAGCATATCTATTGTTTTAAAATAATTGTTTAATTAAAATTTGTTTATGAACCCTAATCATTTACAATTATATTCAGCATTATTAGAGACAAATAGGCTTTTATTAAAAGAAAAAAATATTGAACAATTATATAGTGATTTTTGCAAAATTATTGTTGAATCTGGCGAATTCAATATGGCATGGGTGGGTGTGCCAGATGATGTTACAATTTTTTTCAAAAGTATTGCATATTATGCAAAAGACGAGAAAGGATTAGACTATTTAAAAAATATAGAGGTTTCTTACGTAAACGATGTTCCTATAGGCAAAGGTATGAGTGGCAAAGCCTTTAGGGACAAAAAACCTTATGTTGTTAATGATTTTTTTGAAGATCCAAATATGCAACCCTGGAAAAATCAGGCAAAAATAGCAGGATTTGCCTCTGCAGCAGCTTTTCCCATAATGTATGATGATAATGTATATGCAGTTTTTACAATTTATTCTCTAGAGCCAAACTATTTTAATGAAGACGTTATAAGGCTACTTAGTGAGCTATCAACAGATATAGGTTTTGCTATATATCACATTCAAACCCAAAATAAATTGAAACATATGGAAGAGCGCTGGAGAATAGCTTTAGAAAACAGCGATGAAGGCGTTTGGGACTGGGAGTGTCAAACTGGTAAGGTTTATTACTCTAAAAAATGGAAAGAGATGTTAGGGTATAATGAAGATGAAATAAAAGATTCAATAGATGAGTTTAATAAAAGAGTTCATCCAGATGATTTTGAAAAACATAATTTCAAGCAAATGAAATGTATTAGTGGGATAACTGATGCTTTTGAAAACATTATTAGGCTAAAGACTAAAGATGGCAGTTATAAATGGATATTATCAAGGGGAAGAGTGGTTGAAAGAGATGAGTATGGTTCAGCTATACGATTATTAGGTGTACATATTGATATATCACCCTTTAAAGAAAGTGAGGAAAAAATATTAAAAATAAATAGGCTATATGATACGCTCTATAAAACAAATCAATTAATTATTAGGGTAAAAGGGCGTAAAACCCTTTTTAAAAATATATGTAAAATTTTAATAGAAAATGTAGATATTGAGCTAGCCTTAGTAGCTATCCCTGAAAAAAATAACCCATTTTTTAATGTTGTATCCTACAGTGCAAAAAATAAAAATGGATTAAAATATCTAAAATCACTAAAAATATCACCCCTTGAAACTATGCCTGAAGGTAAAGGCCCAGCAGGAAAAGCTTATAGACTGAAAAAATACGTAATAACGACCATTGATGATCCCGATTTCTCACCATGGAGACAAAGTGCTATAGCATGTAATTATAATGAAGTTTGTTATTTTCCTCTCTTATATAAAAATCGTATATATGGCGTTATGGGGGTTTACTCATCAAAAAGTGATTATTTTGACGAAAGCATTATTAAGCTAATAGAAAATTTAACACAAGATGTAGCTTTTGCGCTTTATAGAATAGCCTTAGAAGAAGAAGAGCGAGCGCTTAAAAAAGATCTTATGTTGGCAAATAATATTTATGAAAATAGTCAAGAAGGTATTGTCTTATTTGATAGATATAAAAAGATTATTTCAGTAAATAAAACGTTTGAAAAATTATCTGGGTATAAAAAG
>JAXHVM010000078.1 GCA_034189185.1 Deferribacterota bacterium | reverse complement strand
TTTAGCTTGTAAAATTTTACTTTTTTTCTAATTTCATCTTTTAATTTATATCTATTATCTTTAACAATAAAATATTTATTAATAATACTATTATCAATATCTCCGCGGAATGAGTTTTTCTTATATTCTCCATATTTTGCTATTTCCAATGCCTTATTATTGACATCTGATGCAAAAAACTCAAAATTATATCTATTTAACAACATATTTTCCTTTAATAATATAACAATACTGTAGATTTCTTCACCAGTAGAACAAGCTGCTGACCATATTTTAAAGTTTCTTTTACCATCTTTAACTAAATTTGGTATTAAATCATTAATCATATAATCAAATTGGGCTCTTTCCCTAAAAAAATACGTTTCACAGATTGTTATTAAACTAATAAGCTTATCCAATTCCCTTTTATTTAATACTGGATATTTCAGATAATATATATAATCACTAAAGGAATTAAAGTTGAGCTCCCTAAGCCTTGGTGTCAACTTATATTCAAGTAGGTATTTTTTACTCTTTCTAAAAAATATGCCTGCTTGATTTTTTATAATATCAGTTAATTCATAAAATTCACCATCTTTTAATTTAATAACGTTGAGATTAATCATTTAATATTTCCCTTATTTCTCCTATTACATACTTATTTTTCTCTTTTTTCATATGCATTTTAAGCATATCTTTATATGGGTTTTGTGGTATGCTGCCCAAAATTTGGGCAGCTTTAAGCCTAACTATCCAGCTTGGATCATTCTCTAATAAGCCTACCGCTTCTTTTTCAGCCTCTTGACTAGAGATGCTGAAAAAAACCTCCAGAGCTTCTTTTCTTATATCCTCATTTTCATCTTTTATCAATTCCTTTAAAAAATTATATATATTATATTTCAATGTATCTATCTTCTCTTTATCTTTCTCTAGCAACATATTCTTAGCATTATCTAAATACTGTATTGCCTTTGCAAAAGTCTGAACAAAAACTAACTTCACATGTAAGGGTTGATCATTGAAGATATCTATCAAACTATTTAAACATTCTATGCTTTTGTTATAATAATCATGATCTTCAACTAAAACTCTTCCATCAAAAGCTAGTTCAGCTAACGTTTTAACTATATAATATTTGGCCCATGTATTTTCACTTTTTTTAAGTTTTTCTAACAATATATCTATTTTATCATAAGCCTTAACCCTCATCAAAGCTGACGCTGCTACTTCTTGCACCTCTACTGTTTTATCATTTAAAGCTTCAACAAATACATCCTTTAATTCATCCTTCTTAAAAAAGGTAAGGGCTTTTAAAATATTCGACCTAACAAAAGGATTTTTTTCATTTCGATATTGTTGTAAAAGTATAAGGTAGCTCTCATCATCATTGATAAGTCCTAAAGCATAGGCAACCACTGCTCTTATTCTGTGATCCTCATTTTTAAAAAGGAAACTAATCCTCTCTGCATCTCCTTTTTCAGGCATTAAAGCTATTGAAGTGACTGCTGCCTCAACAATATCATAAACATCGCTTTCTATTAATTTATATAATATATCTTTAGATTTTATATCATTTAGCCATCCAACAACTAAAGCAGAAGTAGTTACAACTGGTATAGCCTCATCCTCTAAAGCTTTCCTTATCTCATCAACCAACCCATAATCATAAGCCTTACCAGCTGTTAGAATTGCATATTCTTTAAGAATAGGATCATCACACTTAACTAATCTATGGATTTCCTCTTTTACATCTTCAGTATAATTCTTTGACAAATAATCAACCATTAAATTAGCTTTTTCAGGATCATAAAAAAAATTAACTAATTCTCTTGTATTATAAGAAGTATAATCTTCTTCAAATGTAAAATATGTTGTAAGGTCAGCTATAGTAAATAGTTGCATTAATTCATCAGAAACATTTATTAAAGTCAATTTTATTTTATTTATACTGCATATTTTTTTTATATTAATTAACCATGAAAGGTGTTTACTATACAAATATCCAACATTTTTTAAGTCTAGCTTAATACAATTAATATTTTTGAAGTCTACATAAGAGCCTTTAGAATCATACAAATAACCTTCTTTTATAGAATTTGCTATTTTCTCTAAATCATCAACGTCTACTTTTGACGTCAGTACAATTTTTAAAACATTATCATTAACAACATTAAACTGCATTTATCACCTCAAACTATTATTTTATAAATGCTTTTGAAACTACTTAAAAATATCCTCTAAATTATTAAAAATATTAAAAACACTATCTAAGTTAGTAAAAGAAAACATTTCTCTAATTTCTTTGCTCATGCCAATTAGATACAAATTCTTATTCTCACTTTTTAAATACTTTAAAATATCAATCAATTCCCTTATACCAGAGCTATTTATATAAACTACATCATTGAAAAATATAATAACTGAAGCAATACCCTTATTTTCACCCAATTTTTCTTTGATTATTTCTTTCATTTTTATGCCAACTTGCGCATTTACTTCACCCTTAGGTGTAATCAATATATTATTGTCTTTAACCTCAGCATTGATCATTTATTCCTCCTTTTTTATTAATAACATCGTTATGTCATCTGAATATTCTCTACCACCAGAAAATTCTTTAATATCATCTAAAACATAATTTATAATCTCATTAGGGCTATTCTCATGATATAATATTAATTTTCCTATCAATCTATCTAACCCATAAAATTCACCTTTTCTATTTTGTACATCAACTAAACCATCAGTATACAAAAAGAGTATATCACCTTTTTTCATATTAATAGATTTTTCTTCATATTCAACATTATCAAAAGGGCCTAAAAAAAATCCCTTTGATTTTAACTGTTTAACTGACAAATTAGAGTTATCAAAAAATAGAATTGGATTATGTCCAGCACTAGCATAATTGCATTTACCAGTTCCCATATTCATCACTAGATAAAACATTGTAACAAAATCATTTGTATAAATATTCTCTTTCAATATCTCATTAATCATAGTAAGTACTTCTGATGAAGATATAATATCTATTGTGTATGAATGAACAAGTGCTCTTGTAATTGCCATAATAACAGCAGCAGGTATACCATGGCCTGATACATCAGCTACTAGAAACCCACAATAGTTATTGCTCATCTCTATATAATCATAATAATCGCCTCCAACATCTTCAGTAGGAATATATGTGGCACCAAAACTATAGCCTTTATAATCAACAAATTTAGTAGGTAGTAAAGTCTTTTGTATTAATCTAAGTTGTTTTATTTCATCTTCTATTCTCTTTTGTGCACTTTGAAGTCTTTTATTAACCTTCAGCAGCTCCGAATTTAGCAGCCTCATTTGATGTTGTTTACTATTTAACTCTTGTTGTTTTGACTTTATTGAGTTTATAAGCGATATCATTCTTGTAGTATCTAACAAGCTTTCAACCAAATAATTATCAAACTTATTAAAATAAACTGTATAGCTATTATCCTTAAACTTTCTATATGTGCGACTACTATTTTTTTTAAAATAGCAATCTTTACATTGGCTCTTATTTCCATAAATCTCAAAACAATTATTGCCTTTTTTGATATTTTTATCACCTGTAAATCTTTCAAGCATAAAATTATTTATTTCAACTATTTTCAGATCATCACTTACAACCATTATGCCACCCGGCACACTATTTATTACCTTATTTAAAAAATCATACCTATCTCTTGAATCTAACATATATTTTTTTAGTCTGACATTATTCGCTTTCAGCTCTTTTGTCTTATAATATAAACTTTTGTAGAGAAACCTCTCCTCTGTGGTATCACTTAAAAATTCCACAAAGGTGTCGTTGTCAATTTGTTCAAAATTAGATTTAAAATATTTTCTATTCCCTTTGTAGTCAAATGTCTCATGATATATTGTTTTGGCAGCTCTTTTTTTATTTATTAGAGAAGGCAACTCACAATTACCACATGGTTCAATATTATTAAATAAGCTTAGATAACATTTAGTGCCTATTATATTAGTTTTATTACCTATAAATGTAAAAACAGCTTCGTTAACATACAAAATATTATAATTTCTATCTATAACTACAATAATATCATTAATTAAATTTATTAACCTTGCATATAGCTTATTATCGTTTAACATCACAATAATAAAATCACTATTATAATAAAGATTACAAGAGAAAAGGTGTATTTAATGAGATTCTTGAAAGATTTATTAATTTCCTTAATTTGCAAATTTATATAGTCGTAAAATGCCAAATCAAATTTTTCTAAAATATTTAATGACTTAGTAAGCTCTCTTTTATAATTTTCTATATTTTCTAAACTTTCATACTCAATAATTGCAGTTATATAATAAATGAGATATTTTAAAAAATCAGCTAAAGCTACCAAAATATAATTAAATTCTCTATTCACTGAAAACCCAATAATCTTGTACAACAAAGGCAAAAACGTTCTCCTTCGCTTATCAAGCTCATCTATTATACCTTTACCTAAATTATCTAAATCAGGTATATCATCTATATATCCTTGTAAATTGTTATAATTTACAAGGATATAACCTACCAAGCTCTTTAATTCGCTTAATGTAATATATCGTTTTTCTTTCCTCTTCTCTTTATTTCTAAAATATTCTGATATAAGAGCATGCCCATAGGGTCTATCAGGTTCTCTTCTTTTTCTCTTAAATGTAGGCTCTTCTTCACTTTCTTTCCCTACTTCTACCAAGGATAACAGTTTTTCAATTATATTTCTTGGGGTATATATAAAGTTACTCTCATCATCAAGAATATCCTTTGCATCCTCATCTAAATTGCCATTTGTAAACAAATACAGCTTTGTCATGTTCTCATCATTCATTAATCTCAAAACCTCTGCAGCCTCTTGCCAAGTCAAGTTTAACGAAGGATCCAAAATTTCAACCCACACTAATACCTTATAATCCTCTGAATTAAAAAGCTTCCACACCTCTGCTCGTCTTGTTGTAGAATCCTTGATCCTTCGATGAAATGTATAATTTAGACTTTTCATAATCTTAACGACATACATATAAAAATCATCTAGTGTGGCATAATAGAAGTCTCTATAGGTTAGTTTCCTAATGTCTTTCATACACTTCAGCCCTTCTGTTTTCAGGTTCTCCTTGAATAGAATTATCTACCTTTGGATACATTGCACCTAATCCAACTATTTTTATATTATCTGCTGGAACATTTGTTATACTATATATGAAGTTTTTTAGAAATCTTGCTCTAAGCAATGACAATTCATAATTATTTTTATAATTTTCAGTGGGTTTAACAGGTAATGAGTCAGTATGACCATATATAATATATTGACTATCTTCATTAAGGGATTTTATTTTTTTTATTGTCTCATTATCTATAAGAGTAGTATATTTACAAGGGGGGAAATAAACTGTTAGTACATATTCTAACCTTGGTATTTCAACGCTATATTTGTTGTCACTAGTTGATACTGCGTATTTGCCAAAGGGTTCAACATTTAATACCTTCCAACCATTTAGTGAAACATTCTGGGCTGCCTCTATTCCATCTTTAGCCAACACATATAAACTAGTCTCAACATCAGTTGATACATTAACTACATCAACCTTATACACCCTCTTATTTTGTGATAATAGATTACCGCCACCAGATAAAAGGATTAAAATTAGTCCTATTATCGCTGTGCCCTTCAAAGGGAATCTCTCTAAAATTGGCTGGCTCAAGATCATAATCCTCTATAGCTTTATTAAAATCTTTATCGTCATAAATATCTAAAATCTTAATCTCCTTAATAAGATCAACACCACCATTATACATCACAAAAGCATTAAAAGAAAGTTTCGATGCAGTTATAAAAGTCTTGTTATCCGTTTTTATTTTATATATATAAACATAGGAATCAGCTATATCCGCAAAAATAAAAAAGATTATAAGTATACTAACTAGAACTTCTTTGAGATAAAAGATCATCTATAGTATTGAGTATTTCATTCATATTTATGGGCTTTAGAACTAATTTATTAAATCCAGCCATCTTTACTTGTTTTTCATCTGCAATATCCCCTCTTACAGTAATTGCAATAAAGGGTTGATCAAGCCCTTTTTCTCTAAGCCTCTTTGCTAATTCATACCCATCTATCTCTGGTAAAACTAAATCTATTATAAATATGTCAAACTTGACTTTTTTCGCGATCTCTAATGCATCCTTGCCAGTTGGGACCTCTACAACATTTATCCAACCAGCCTGGGATAATATATTTTTTATAATTTTCCTATCTGTAGCTGAATCATCAACAACTAGAGCTGTTATTGATTCTTTTTGGCTTTCAACATTTCTAACCCTTTTCTTTTTCAACTTCCTAGGCATTTTAGAAGCAATCTCGATAATACCAGAAGGATCTAAGATTAATCTGACTTTGCCATCACCCATTATAGTTGCCCCTGCAATACCAGTAAGATTACCTAAAAATTCCCCTAATGTCTTAATAACAATCTCTTCTTGCCCAATCAATCTATTTACAACAAAACCAACTTGCCTTTCAGCAACATTGATAACCACTACATATTTAAAATCACTGTAAGATTCTTCAAGCTCCAAAACATCAGTAATCCTAATTATAGATAAAACACCATTTCTATAATTTAATACCTCTCTACCTTCTAATTCGTGGATATCATCCTCTTTTACTTTAATAGTCTCCAAAATTGATACTATAGGTATAGCAAAAATTTCCCCAGAAACCTCAACCAAAAGAGATTGAATAATAGCCAATGTTAATGGTAGTTTTAGTTGTATAGTTGTTCCCTTCCCTATTTCTGAATCAATATTAATTATACCATTAATCTTTTCAATATTGTTTTTAACTACGTCCAAGCCAACTCCTCTACCTGAGATATTTGTAACTTTTTCTGAGGTAGAAAAACCTGGCCTAAAAATAAAGCCTATTATTTCATCCCTATCCATTCTAGCTAATTCTTCTTTTGTCGTTAACCCCTTTTCTAAAGCTGACTTTGCAACCTTATCAGGGTCAATACCTTTACCGTCGTCTTTAACCTCAATAATAATATGGTTTCCTTGCTGCATTGCATTAAGCCAGATTGTTCCCTTCTTTGGTTTGCCAACTCTTTCCTCAGGTGTTTCAAGTCCATGATCTATAGCATTTCTAACCATATGAACTAGTGGATCAGTAATTAACTCAATAACTGACTTATCGAGCTCTGTATCTTCACCTGAAACAACTAAATTTACATCTTTTTTCAAATCTCTTGCCACATCCCTTACAATTCGTGGAAATCTACTAAACACTTTGCTAATTGGTATCATCCTTGTCTTCATGACAGCAATCTGTAAATCTGAGGTTACTAATCCTAATTGGGATGTTGTATCTACAAGCTGTTCTAAGATTGGATCATCTCTATATTTTTGATTTAAATCTATAGCTAACTGGGACAATCTATTCCTACTTAGTACTAATTCACCTACAAGATTCATAAGGGCATCAAGCCTGCTAACCTCAACCCTAATTGTTTGCTCTATTGTTTTATGTGCTGCACTAATCTGTTTACCACCATCTTTTGTCTTTTTAGAAGAAATTTTTTGTTCTTTCTGTGCGGTACTAACATACTCTCCGCTTTTAACGCCCTCTATCTTTTTTAGAAACTCCCTAATCTCTACTGTGTCGTCACCAGTTTTTATATTTTCTACAATACCTTTAGCCAAATCCACATATTCTAATAAAACATCCATAATAACATCAGTTAAAGCAATCTCATCTTTTCTTAGTTTATTTAAAATATCCTCAGTGTGATGTGAGATTGTACTTAGTTTTTCTAATTCCAAGAAAGCTGAGGATCCTTTAATCGTATGAGCAGATCTAAAGATCTTATTTATTAACTCTTTGTCATCCTTATTTTCCTCTAAATCAACAAGACTATTTTCTAAATCTTCTAAAATCTCTGTTGTTTCAGATATAAAATCTTGTAAAATCTCATTTGTTTCATCATTTGTCATATATTACCTCTAAATACTTTGATTTATAATCCAAATTCTTTAAGTAGCCTATCTATTTCATCCTGTGAGGTTTTTGTCTCCTTTTCTACATTCTCTGCAGTTTCGCCTAACCATTTCCTTTCATCTACTTCAATCTTATTGAATAATTCAATCAAGTGCTGTTCTACTTCTTTTAATACATTAACTAATTTATTTATTCTATTTTTTATAACATCTTGGAATTCTAAAAATGTTATCATATCAAAACAAACTCCTTGCCCCTCTATTACTC
>JAXHVM010000077.1 GCA_034189185.1 Deferribacterota bacterium | reverse complement strand
AGTAGTTGCTCGAAGGGTTGTTTTTTATCCAGCAGTAGGAGATAAAATAACACAGGGACAGAAAATTGGTTTAATTAAATTTTCATCAAGGGTTGAGCACTATATACCTGATAATTTTAATATTTGTGTTAATATAAATGAAAAGACAAAAGGTGGTATTACAATTTTAGCAAAGAGAATAAACTAAACTAATCACCTACTATGCTCTTTAAATATGGATATAGCTTATATTTATATATATTATCCCAGGTATAATTATTAATTACATGTCTAAAAAAACGCCTAGTTGGCAAACTTTCCATATAATCAATTATTTTTTTAGCTATATGGCTAGGCTCCTCATTTAGATCAAAAAACAACGCATAGCCTTCTGCAATATGTCTAAAAGGTTCAATGTTTGAGCAAATAATAGGGAGTTTTATCATCCCAGCTTCAATTAAAGGTATACCAAAGCCTTCTTGTATTGAGGACATAATTAGTGCATCAGCGATAAGATATAAGTCTCTTATAATTGAAGTACTACTTAATAATAGTTTATTAAACTCATCTCTAAAGGAGGCTAAAACAAAGACATTCTCACCTACTGATAGTTCGTTGATTAAATTTTCAAGTTTTTTATGGTATTGTTTGGTACTTTTCTCATGAGGATCAAATGCACCAGTTACCAACAATTTTGTTTTTAAACCTTGATCAATTAAAGCCTTAGTGATCTTAATTGACAGCTCAATATTTTTTCTAGGATGTAATCTTGATGGTTGTACCATTATAAAATCTGTTTCATACAAATTGAGTTTCTCAATTATTTCTCTAGTTGTATCAGTTAGTTTAAAAAAACTTGATGGATCTATTCCGTTCTCTATTATTTTTATATTTTTATTAAAAAGTTTATTAAACTCTAATTGCCTGCTCTTAGAGATTGTTACATAGTGAATTTTTTCATTATACTTTTTCAAAATATTATAAGGCTCTCTATGATATTGCTCTGGGATACCTTTGTAAAAATATAATGAATCATGGCACCATGCTACTACCTTAATGATCTCATCATTTGATATCTCATGCAAAACATATGTTAATGGTAAATTATACCGCATAGTTAAAACATTATGCGCAATTAATATGTCATATTTTTTTAAATGGGCTAACAAGAATTGTTTAATCATATTTTTTATATAATTAAAATGTTCAATATCTTCTTTTCTATTTTTATATAATTCATTTTGCATTTTAATTATTTCATAATTCCTTGAACTCAATAAACTATTTGAAACAACAGGAACACTAGGGTCAAACTTTTCACCCTCTCCTACTATTATTTTAACCCTATGACCATATCTGCTTAAAATGGAAGCTTGATGTCTGACAACCTCTTCTACTCCTCCAACAATTGGTGGACAAGTATAGTGTAAAATAATTATTGATAGATTATTCATTGTTAAGCTGTTCTAGCTCAATATTTCTTATAATTTGTAAAAGGTAGTGTTCTAAGACCTCGAAAGAAAAATATGTTTTCCCCTTCTCAAAATTCTTTTCAACCATATTTAAATATTTTTCCCTATCCTCTAATATCTCATTAATTCGATTTATCTCTTTTGATGAGATAAAGCCGTTAAAATCAATCACATCAAAACCTTTTGGCTCTATATCTGCAATATAAATAGAATATCTATTAACGACTATTGGTTTTTTATTATATATAGTTTCCAAAAAAGCGTTACCAAAGCCTTCATAGCTTGATGGGTAAGTAACTAAGTCAGCACATTTATAAATTTGGTCAATTGTAAACTTTTTACTATTCTTACCATTTGCAACCTCTCTTTGAGTCCCAATAAGGTGATCAATATTTGCGATTCTAACATTTAACCTCTTAGCGTAATCAATAATTCTTTCATAATAAACATCTCCCTCATCCCCTGACGCATGGGATATTACAAGCACTTTATTTTTTATATTCATTAAGGAAACTATCTCTAGTGCCCTTTCAATCATTTTTCTTGGTACTATTCTTGTAGGTTGTAGTATAAATAAATCATTATCATTTAGACCACATGCTTCTCTAATTTCCTTACAATGTTCACATTCTAATGACGGAGGATTTGCAAAGTCATAAACATTATGTATTATGGTATTAGTAATACCTTTTCGATGAGACAATGCTTCACTAGCAAGGCTATTTATTACAACATGGGATATACTATTCAAGTTTGGAGGAAATGCTGCATCAAAATAGTCTTTTAGTGCTGTTACTAAATACCTTTCTCTCTCCCAGTAAAAATCATGGTGATGAGCTATAGTTGGAAATCCTGTTTCAGCTATAAATTCAGTTATTGCAAGCCCTAATGGAATATTCATAGGTATTGATAACGCATTTTCTACTATTATTAAATCAATATCAAACTTTTTAACAAATCTATATATCTGATCTTTAATATAATACTTTAATTTATCTATTTTTTTAGTTATTTGTATATCTCTTGTTCTTGTGCCAATACATTTATTATTGATTCCCTCAATATCTGGATGATTAAAATGAGCCTCTTCTACAATAAAGCTTTTATCCTCATCCATATCAGTAGAGCCAGCAAAATAAAAACAATTATAATTATTCCTTTCTAAAACATGTACCCATTTGTCTATTTCTAGAGAAACCCCATCAGTGCCTTCAATTCTGGTTGCTAAAATACCAATGTTTTTGATTTTTTTAGCCATATTTAAACCCTTCCATATTTATCTTCAAATCTTACAATATCATCCTCACCTAGATAGCTACCACATTGAACCTCAATAAAAGTCAAAGTTGCATCACCAGTATTTTCTATTGTATGCTTGGTATTTTTCTCAATAAATATTTTACTATTTTCTTTAACTTTTATTTTATCATTATTCAGAGTAACAACCCCCTCACCTTTTACAACTGTCCAATGTTCATCTCTATGTTTATGTAATTGCAAACTTAGTTTTTCACCTCTAAAAACCTCAATGCGTTTAACTTTAAAGTTTTCATCTTCATCTAAGACTTGATATGTTCCCCATGGTCTATAAACTTTAGTATGAAAATTTACTAATTCTTCATTATTATATTTAATATTATTAACAATATCCTTTACTTTTTGGCTAGAGCCACGCTTTGCAATTAACAAAGCATCAGGGGTATCAACAATCAATAAATCTTTCACATCTACAGCTGTAATCAATTTTTTAGAAGACTCATTATAGATTAGTGAATTAGAGGTATTATTTGTTAAAGCATTACCTTTAATTGCATTCCCTTCACTATCCTTTTCCTTTACTTCATAGACAGAATCCCACGAACCAATATCACTCCAATCTAATTCAGCAACTACACAAGCAGCCTTTTCTGTTTTTTCCATTATTGCATAATCTATTGATATATTAGTAAGCATCTTGTAATTGCTTAACATATAATCGTAGCCTTTGTTATATATACTAAAAATATTCTTTTCATAGGTTTCTAACTCTTCTTCAAAAACATATAATGGGAACATAAACATACCTGAATTCCAGTAATATTTATTATTTTTTATCAACTCTCTTGCCTTTTCATAAGAAGGCTTTTCAATAAATCTATTAATTTTATAGGTTTTATCTCTGATATTACTTCCAATTTCAATATATCCATAACCTGTGCTTGGTTTAGTTGGTTTGATTCCCATTGTAACTATATATCCCTCTTGCGCAGAAATTTCAGCCTTTTTGATAGTATCTATAAACTTCTCTTGTGGTTTTATTACATGGTCAGAAGGTGTAACAAAAATAATACTTTTTTCCTTTAGATCATATTTTTCCTTTAAGTACCTTACTGATAATGCAATAGCTGGCAATGTATTCCTCATAGATGGTTCATCTATAATATCAATGTTATTGAAATCTCTGCTCAAAAATCTATTTAATATAAACTTCTGCTCTCTATTTGTTGCAATTAACATATTATCAAAGTTGCCCAATCTCTCTAAAGTCTCAGAAATTAACGGTTTGTTACTAAATAACCTTAAAAATTGTTTTGGAAAGTTTTTTCTAGAAGCAGGCCATAACCTTGTCCCCTGCCCCCCTGCTAATACTATTATATGCATAGACCCTCTTTTATTTTTTAGTAAATTATATTATAAAATAAAAACAAAAATTCAATAATGAATTTTTTGTAATATGACATATTGGTATTTTTGTGTTAAATTTAAATAATTAACCAATAGAGGATTATGAAAAAGAAAAGAGCTGAGTTTTCAAATTTTTTTGGGTTTGTCTTAGTTTCTGCTGGCTCATCTATAGGTTTGGGAAATATTTGGAGATTCCCTTACCTAACAGGAGTCTCTGGTGGTGGTATATTTGTGTTAATCTATGCTATTACAATGTTTACAATAGGCGTATCAATATTGCTTGTTGAATTTATTATAGGTAGACATGGTAGAGCAAATGCAGTTAAGAGTTATGAAAAATTTAATAGTAAATTTAAGTATTTAGGCTATTTAAATGTATTTACTTCTTTTATAATATTATCTTTTTATTCTGTTGTTGGTGGTTTTACTATTTATTATTTTATTAATTCCCTAACTGGCAATATAGTTAATACAGACATAAACTATAGTGAATTTTTTAATAATTTTGTTACTGATCCATATAGTATAATATTTTGCACTTTTTTGTTTCTCTTCTTCACAATATTTATTGTAATACAAGGGATAAATAAAGGTATTGAGCGATATAGCAGAATTATGATGTCCATTATGTTTATTCTTATAATTATTTTAATGTTTCGTTCATTAACACTTGAAAATGCCATAGAAGGGATAAAATGGTACTTAAAACCTAACTTCTCTATGATAAATAAAACAACAATCTTAGCAGCATTGGGTCAAGTATTTTTTACTCTCTCTGTTGGACTATCAACAATGCTTACCTATAGTTCTTATCTATCAAAAAAAGAATACCTACCTAAAGCTGCAGCAATGGTTGCATTTTTGGATTTTTTTATATCGATTATATCGGGTTTTATAATTTTTCCTGCTGTATTTTCTTTCGGATTAAACCCAGCCTCAGGTGTAAATTTAGTTTTTATAACCTTACCAGAGGTTTTCTCTGCTATGCCAGTAGGTATTATATTTTCAATACTTTTCTTCTTATTCCTCACATTTGCCTCAATAACATCATCAATCTCTATGATGGAGGTCGCTATAACCTATTTTACTGAAACTTTTAATATTAATAGAAGAAGAATATCTCTTTTTTATGGTCTAGCAGTATTTTTACTCTCAATTCCAGCGGCACTTAGTTTTAATGTTTTAGGTGAGCTTAAAGTCTTAGGCCTAAACATCTTTGATCTATTTGAATATTTTTGTGCCAATATATCACTACCACTTGGTGGATTAATGTGTGCAATACTCGTTGGATGGTTTTCAAATAAAAAACAAATCTATAATCTCTACTCAAATGAGGGGGTTTATAAAGCTGACTTATTTATATTTTGGTACAACTTAGTAAAATATGTCGTACCACCTATAATTATTTTGATATGGATTAATTCAATATTTATATAAAAGAAAAATAGGAGGCTTAAGCCTCCTATTTATTAATTTTGTAAAAATTAAATTATAGACATCTCAAAAAAGCTACTAAATCACTTTTCTCGCTTTTTGTTAGTTTAAGTTCTAATATCAAATTAAAAAACTCTACAGTATCTTCAATTGTAAGCAATCTACCATCATGTAAATATGGCGGAGAATCTTTAAGCCCTCTAAGTGGAAAGTTTTTAATTAAGCCTTCAGCAGAAGCTTTTTTACCATTATATGATGTATCTTTATAAAATCTCTCTACTTTTAGATCATACATAAGGTTATCAGTATAAAATGGTGGGGTATGACACTTAGAGCATTCCGCCTTTCCAAAAAAGAGCTCCTGACCCCTCAATTCAGCGGGAGTTGCCTTTTCTTTTATTAATTTACCATAAACATTTAGTTTAGGAGCTGGGGGGAAATCTAAAATCTCTTGAAACTCTGCCATTGCATGTACCTGACTTCCCCTTTCAAGTACATTTACTCCCTTTTTTGTTGCTATAACTATATCACCATCAAAATAGGCCCCTCTTTGCTCAAATTCAGTAAAATCTTCTACACTTTTTAAAGCTCTTTTAGAACCAAATAGCCGTTGTATATTAACCCCTCTTAACGTTGGGGTGTCAATTCTCATTCTATATGGATGGGGTCTAACTGATTGCTCTAAGTGGAAAGCCCCATTTGTATGCCCATTTGCATGACAATCAAAACATGCAACTCCTCTTGAAGGTTCTTTTGATTTTCTATCATCAGTCATATTAAATTCTTGTTGTGGAAAGGCAGTAACTAACAATCGCAAGCCTTCCAATTGTTTTGGCGTTAATATATCTTTAAATAATCTATAATAATTTTTAATTGTCACTAATTCACCTTTAGACACATCACCTAAATCTGGTCTTGTAGTCAAGTAGATCGCAGGTGGGAATTCAGGCAAAAAATGTTCTGGTATATCATACTCAATATCAAAACGTGACAAATCACGCCCTTCTTGTTTCTTGATTTCATCAATTTGCATTTGAGGATATACTTGCCCTCCTGCTTCATGTTTTGCATGTGGTAGCGGCAAAAAACCTTTAGGGAACAAACCTTTTTCCTTTATTTCCTCTGGAGTCATTTTAGATAACTCTTCAAAGCTTTTCACACCCTTTGGAAGCTTTACCCTAACGCCAGTTTGTATAGGCTTACCTCTAGACATGGTGATGTCTTTTGAAGGTATATTTGAAAGATCATAGCGTTCATTAAGTAATTTTTTCTGTCTTTGCATATAATATTTTTTTTCTGCACTCAGCTTCTTATAAGCCTTTTCAAAATCTACAGTTGGCACAGAAGTAAAACCACTTTTAACTTCATCAGCTTTTAAATAACTAGTTGATAACATCAAACATATTGATACTAACATTGTTACAAACAAAAGTTTAATTTTAATCATAATTTTCTCCAAACATTTTTTGACTTTTAATAAAGCCTATAATAATTATAATTTAAAAATAAATTAAATGCAATTAAACTATATTTTATTATTTAAAATTATCTGCTATTTGAACAGAAAATCCTTTTTTATTATAGTATTGTTTATCTCCAACTTTTTCATATACCTTAGTTAAATTAAAGAAAAATCTGTTAAATTCATATTTTTCGGCTACCTCTCTGTGCATTAGAAGTTTATCTTTTTCTGTAAATTCATTACCTAATAATTCTTCAGCCTTTTCTGCAATTGAATAGGCTTTTCTATCTTTTATAAGACAATTAGCATCATTTATTATCTCATCTAAACCACTGTTTTTAAATCCTATTACTCTTAGCCCACAAGCTTTTGCCTCTAATACACTTAAACCAAAAGTCTCCTCAACACCACCATGAACAAATAGATCTGCTGCTGAATAATACCTTCTAAGTTTATTTTTATCTTTTATATAGTATATATGTATTATATTAGGATTATTTCTGCTAATATTATCTAAAACCTTACTTAATTCTCCATCACCAATAAAGAGAAAGTATACTTTAAATTTCTCTATTAAACGTGGTAATTCTGCTAACATTTTTATGTTTTTTTCTCTAGCAATACGTCCAACATATAATAACAATTTTGCCTCTTTAGGTAAGCCTAATTCTCTAAAAACATCTATTTTACAATCTTCTGGGTAAAACAATTTAGTATTGATTCCAAAAGGCATCTTATGAGTATTATTTATACCACAACTCTTTAGTTTTTCTTGGGAATGATTTGTAGTGACAATAGTAGCATTCATTTTGCTATAAATATTTTTAATATATAGAGAAACAAGTTGCTCCAACACTGGGCCAAACAATGAAGGGAAAAATTTTATACAAGTTCTCTTAACCGCACTGATTATATCAGAATGATAGAAACCAATAAGGGGTATATTATATTTATCTTTAATATATAGTGATATTAACGCAGTAATATAGGGGTCATTAACTTCTATTAGGTCAGGTTTTTCATAGGATATTATATTTAATATCTTCCTCAATTTTACAAATAATCGATAACTTTTAGAAAAGGGTATCCTTGGTGACTTTATATAATATTCAACTGTATTTTTGTATCTTAAAACCTTATCCTCCTTCCATGGTACTATTAAAATATGTTCAAAATCTGGTTTATCTAATAAATAGCTTTTTTTATCTTCAATATAAGTCTTTATACCACCACTTATAGGGCTATAAAGTTGTGTAATATCACAAATTTTCATTAATTATATGATAATATTTATAATTAATGTTATTGTCATAAAATTGTGAGAAAAATGTAAATTTGAATTTATTTCAATCCTCTGACTTCGCAAGTCAGATTTTCCGCGTACACACGCCATTTCCAGACTTATCCCCCATCCTCTGACTTCGCAAGTCAGATTTTCCCCGTATTTAAGCCATCACAGCTATTTTACCCAATCCTCTGACTTCGCAAGTCAG
>JAXHVM010000076.1 GCA_034189185.1 Deferribacterota bacterium | reverse complement strand
TGTATATTATTTAAATATATATAAAAAAGTTGAAGAATATAATTGAAGCTACTTTCATAGAGAGAATTAATAGGTTTGTTGTAAAGTGTGAATATAAAGGTGAAATCATATATGCATACTTAGCAAATCCAGGAAGACTCTGGGAATTACTAGTAGAAGGTAGGAAAGTCTTACTTAAATATCAAGATAAAGACTCTAGAAAGTATAAATTTAGCTGTTTTTCTATTGTAGATAGCAGTCATTTAATTTTATTAGATACCCATTATAATAATGTAGTTGCAGAGAAATTAATTAACAATAATATGATTGAAGAATTGAAAGATTATAATATAGAGAGCAAAGAGTGCTCCTTTGGTAAAAGTAGGTTTGATTTTTTACTTAAATGTGGTAATAAGCGCCTAATATTAGAGGTAAAATCCTCTACGTTATATTATGATAAACTTGCAATGTTTCCAGATGCCCCAAGCAAAAGGGCTACAAAACATATTTATGAACTAGCTAGATTAGCAGGTAATGGCTGTAAAACAGCAATTCTATTTTTAGCTTACTCACCAAATGTAAAATATTTTTTACCTGAATTTAATGTAGATATTGATTTTGCACATGCCTTTTATGACAGCAGAGAGAGAATCTTGTTTTTTGCATATACAGTAAATAATTTCTCTATGTTTCCTAACAAATTAGATATTAGTAAAATTGGAATACCTTTAGAATTGTTAAAAGATAGAATTGTTGATAAAGGAAGCTATTTATTGGTTTTAAAACTTAATGTTGAAGGTGAAATTTTGATTGGAAAATTAGGCGAAATTTTCTTTAAAAAGGGTTATTATGTTTATATAGGATCTGCTATGAATAGTCTTACAAAAAGAATAAATAGACATAAGAGAAAGAGGAAAAATAAGCATTGGCATATAGATTATTTTATAGAATACGCTAAATTTTTAAAAAGCTTTGCCATTAGAGAAACAAGGCGATATGAGTGCAGCTTAGCTAGCCGTGTTAAAAAGATAGCTAAAGGTGAGATTAATAATTTTGGTTCTTCAGATTGCAGTTGTACGTCTCATTTATTTTATTTTAAGGAAAATCCATTACATAATAAGATGTTTATAGATATAATATTATATTATAGAATGGGCAAAATAGTAGAATTACTTAATTAATGTAATTTTAATGAAATACATTGAAAAGGAGTAAATTATGACTTTCTTTGATTTATTTTGGATATTTTTAATATTAATGGCCTTTCAACCACTACTTAGACAAAAAATGCTTGAGGTAGCAAGACAAAGATTGATTACAAGTATTCAAAAGGAGAGAAAATCACGGGTTATTCTATTGGTACATAGACAAGAGAGTATGAATTTTATTGGATTTCCTATTATGCGCTATATTGATATACATGATTCTGAAGAGGTTATTAGAGCTATACAACTAACTGATGATGATATCCCAATTGATATAATTGTACATACCCCTGGTGGTTTAGTTTTGGCATCACTTCAAATCGCTATGGCATTAAATAAGCACAAGGGAAAAGTAACTGTTTTTGTTCCTCACTATGCTATGAGTGGTGGGACATTAATTGCTTTGGCTGCTGATGAGATTGTTATGTGCGATACCTCTGTTTTAGGGCCCGTTGATCCGCAAATAGACAAATACCCTGCCGTGTCATTACTTAAAACTACTAAACAGAAATCTTTAGACAAACTTGAGGATAATACTTTAATACTAGCTGATATTGGGGAAAAAGCTATCAAACAATTAGAGAAAAGTGTTTATAATCTTCTAATTGATAATTTTGATGAGGAAAAATCAAGGGCTATAGCAAAAAAGATGACAGAGGGACTGTGGACCCATGATTATCCAATTACTTATGAAGAGGCCAAAGAATTAGGATTGAATGTTACTAATGAGATGCCTAAGAAGATACTTGAGCTTATGAGACTATTTCCACAGCCAACGAAAAGAGTTCCATCTGTGGAATACGCACCTTTGCCAATAAAAAGGGGTAATAATACAAAAAATTAGCTTTGTTCATATATTTTTTATAAATAGTAAAATAGTTGTGTTTTATGTTTTGATGGTATTGCTTTTATCAGCATTATATAATATTTTGTTAATAAAATGGATATAGAGAGATTAATAGGAAAGATATTTAAGGATTTTGATTCATCTGAGGTTAGTGATATTCTTTTATTAGAAAATGATGTTTATGTATTATATAACCAAGAATTAACAAAATTTCCTACAGAAGGTTATAATTTTATTGACATATTAAGAGATATTTTTGAGTTATCTTCTATTTATAAGAAATATGGTTTAACAGCTTTTGATGAAAATGAGCTAAAGAGTAAAATTGTAAATTTTAGTTCTATTAATGCTACTTTTTCATTAAAAACAAAGGGTTTACGTTTTAGAATACATATATTTTTATCAATGGGAAAGTTTGTATGTGTTTTACGATTAATATATTTTTCAAATAAAAAATTTACCGACTTAGGATTTAATATGAAATATATAAACCCCATAATTGAAAAGAAACATGGTTTAATACTTATTTCTGGTCCAGCTGGGGCAGGAAAATCAACTACAGCTGCAACATTAATAGAGCACTATAGTAAAGCTTTTAAATGGCATATTGTAACAATTGAAGATCCTATAGAATATATTTTTACTAATAGTTCTTCAGTTATATCACAAAGAGAGATTGGATTAGATACTCCAAATTATACAAAAGCCCTTACCGATGTATTAAGAGAAAGGCCAAGTGCTATTTTTGTGGGCGAAATAGTTGCAAAAGATGTTGCAGAATTAGCTTTACAAGCAGCAACAGCGGGTCAATTAGTTATATCAACAATCCATGCGTCATCAGCTATTGAGACAGTGGAGAGATTTGTGAATCTTTATGAGATGGATTTTGTTAGTAATATAAGACTAAAATTAGCCTACTCACTATTGGCTATAATATCTCAAAGGTTGGTTAGAGTGAAAGTTGGTGATACTGTAAAATTGAGGCTACTATATGAAGTGTTATTAAATGACAATCAATCAAAGGCATTAATATCTAGCCCAAATCAAAGACTTACGCTATTATATGATGTTCTAAAAAGGCAGGGAGTAAAACTAATTATAGAACAACTAGATAGATTAATTGATAAAAATATGATATGCTGAAAGATTAAAAATTTTGTGACTTATGTCAATTATTTCTTATTAATTATTTTAGAATATAACCTTTGAAGATGTGTATCTAGCAATCTAATTAAATGTTTATTTTTTATCAATTGCTTTAGTGCATTTATAAACCTTTACTCCTAAATATATAATCCCAATAAGTCTTCCTATATTCAAAGCTATAGTAGCATTATATATGCCGGGTAGTTTGTTATATGTTATAAGTAGTATAAGCGAAAGAACAGTTGTACATAATACTAAAAAGGTAGCCAAAGAGATAGCTATAGTCTCCTTAAAAAAGATCAGAAATCCCCTTTGGAGAGAGTTTATAGAAGAATATAAGGGAATTAGTATTAGTATTTTTATACCTGTTGATGCAAAATCTAATAATCTTTCCGATAAACCAGCAATATTTGAAAAATATAATTTATTAAGTGGGGTAAAGAGTATAACTGAAAAGATTAATGTAACACTTATTCCAATAATTAATGCAAATCTTTTTATATATCTGTAATTTGTCAACTTGCTATCCATGTTTACTATGACTAATTCCATATAGGCATAGCAAATTGATGCAAATAAAAAAGAAAAGGAGATTACTGGAGGCATTGTAGCTAAAGATTCAAGGGGATATTTTGCTTTTCCCAGCAAAAATGTTGTAAGGGTTGAAGTAGACATTATGATTATAGGTGTTAGTGTTAATGGTATATAAAAGTTTAGTAGTTCAAATATACTTTTAATATTTTCCTTTTTAGAATCTATATTTAGGATATTTTTAACAGGTTTTCTAGATACGAAAAATGTTACTAGCGCTTCTAAAACAACACCAAGGGTTAGTGATAATGAGCCAATATAAGCACCTGGTAATGCAGAATAATTCATAAGTATTATAGATACAAAGGCAATAGTGAACAATCTAGAACACGTTGAGAAGGCAATTTTATAGGTTTCACCACTTCTCATAAGTAGTCCTTGATAAAACCTTCTAATTCCTATTGCCGCTGGCCATGGTATAAGTAACATTACAGAATTATTTGCTAGTGATCTTATTTTTTCAGGCAGGCTCATAAACTCTGCAATTATTTTAAAGGTTGGAGGTAACGAGAAAATGATAATTATTAAAGTTGAAGTTAAGATTATTAATAGAGAAAATTTTCTAACTTTATAATAATTGTCTTTATTAGTTGAGAATAGGGTAGAGGTTGATAATAGCATTATAACCAAAGATTCAGTAAAGATTGCAATTGAAAAAGATATTCCATAGGCAGCTAAATTTTCATCTGGATTATTCAATCTAGCTACTATTGCTGTTAAAAAAGGGCCTTCAGCTGAGATCATTAACCAAGCAAAAGCTAGGGGATACCACAGTTTAAATAGTTTTTTATACATTTAATTAACCATTAATAAATATATTAAAGAATACAAAAGAATAATATATAGATATTAATAATTTAGTTAAATAATTAGTTTTTTAGAGTAATAAATTTATATTACGAAATTTCTAAGTTCTCCAATTCCCTGAATAGATACTATTATCTCATCACCTTTGTTAATTGGCCCAACACCAGGTGGTGTTCCAGTGAGGATAGCATCACCAGGGTATAGTGTCATAATATGTGATATGTAGCTAATAAGCTTATAAATTCCAAAGATCATCAAATTTGTGTTTGAGTCTTGCCTCAATTTTTTATTTAAAAAGAGTTTGATATCTAGATTAGTTGGATCTAAAGCTGTTTCAATAAATGGGCCAATAGGGCAAAATGTATCAAAAGATTTAGCTCTTGTCCATTGACTGTCAGATTGCTGTAAATCCCTAGCAGTAACATCATTTGCGCATGTATAGCCTAGTATGTATTCTTTGGCTCTTGAGATCTCTATCTGTTTTGCCTTCTTCTTTATAATGACTGCTAATTCTGCTTCATATTCAACTTTATTAGATTGGTTGGGTAGCACTATATTATCATTTTGTCCGATTACTGAAGAATTAGGTTTTAGAAATAAAATAGGCTCTTTTGGTATTTTCATTTTTACTTCCTTTGCATGATCAACATAATTTAAACCAACACCTATAATTTTAGATGGATTTGTTGGGGGCAGTATTTTTATATTATCGAGTGTAATAGTTTCATCAGTTATGTTAAATTTTTCGAATATATTTCCTTCTATTATATGAACATGGGTATCTCTTAGAAATCCATAGTGTCTTTTCGTAGTTTTTAGGTTTTCAAAATACAATATTTTCATTTTGCTATTCTTATGTTATTTAGTCTTCTTTTTTTTGAAAAGCTTTAAGCAAATCTATTGGAAGTGGGAAGACAATGGTAGAGTTCTTTTCTGTAGCAATTTCACTCAACGTTTGTAAATATCTCAATTGCAATGCTATAGGGCTTTTAGACATAACCATACTTGCATCTAACAATTTTTGTGCAGCTTGAAATTCTCCTTCAGCGTGTATAATCTTTGATCTTCTTTCTCTTTCTGCTTCTGCTTGTTTAGCCATTGCTCTTTGCATAGTTTGTGGTAGATCTATATGTTTTATCTCTACAGTTATTATTTTAATACCCCATGGATCTGTTTGTTTATCTATCACATCTTGTATTTGCATGTTTATTTCATCCCTACGGGATAGTATGTCATCTAGTTCACACTGCCCCAAGATGCTCCTTAGCGTGGTTTGGGCAATTTGACTTGTTGCAAAATAATAATCATGCACCTCCAAAATAGCCTTATCAGGATGAACAACCCTAAAATAGATAACAGCATTAACACTAACAGATACATTATCTTTTGTTATTACATCTTGTGGAGGCACATCTAAAACAAATGTTCTAAGTGAAACCTTATATAATTTTTCAATAACTGGTATTAATATAATTAAACCAGGTCCTCTTACACCAACAAACCTACCAAGCCTTAAAACAACACCTCTTTCATACTCATTTAATATCCTAATTGCACTAAATAAGAGTAATAATATTAATATAACAATTGTAGAAGTAACATATAACATATTGACCTCCTTTACTAACTTTACTAATATTCAAAGTATATATGAAAGGGGAAATAAAAACAATAAAATGATAGAAAGTATGTCAGGATATGGGACCTATAGTGAGGTCAGCGAAAATCAATCTATAGATGTAGAGATTAGATCATTAAATAGTAAATACATTGATATATCTATTAATATAATAAATCCTTTAAAAATATTAGAATTAGAGTTGAGAAATTTGATAAAAGATAGTTTGAAAAGAGGCTCTATATATTTGTATGTGTCGATAAAGTCAGTCAAGTCTTTTGTCAAACCTATTCTAAATAAGGAGTTATTTTGGCAATATTTAAAAATATTAAGTGAGATACAAAAAGAGAGCGATATATTAGATGATATAAAGATTGAACATATCCTAGCCTGTGATAATATTATTGTCTATGAACAGGAGAACAAGTTAGATGATGAGCTTAGAGAGTTTATTATTATGGGTGTTAAACATGCAGTTTTAAACCTAAAAGAGATGAGAGAAAAAGAGGGCGTGAAAATTAAAAGATATCTAGATGAACAAATAAAAAATTTGAGTCTAATAAATTCAAAAATAAGGCAGAAAGCAGACGGTCAAATAAAAAATATATTTAATAAAATAAAAAAGAGATTAGATTTATTAATATCTGAAATAGAGGATGAAAGAATAATGCAAGAGGTTGCTATATTTGCACAAAAGAGTGATATCACGGAAGAGGTAGACAGGATAGATTCTCATATAGCGCAATTTAATGAAATAGCAGAGAAAGAATATCCCTGTGGTAAAAAATTAGATTTTTTAACTCAAGAACTTTTAAGGGAATTTAACACTATTGCTTCAAAAGCAGAGGATATTGAGATTAAAAAGTTAGTTATTAATGCGAAAACTAATGTTAATGAAATAAAGGAACAGATTCAAAACATCGTATAATAAAATTAATGTTAAGAAAAGGAAAGTTATTTATTATAAGTGCACCAAGTGGTTGCGGTAAAACTACACTATGTAAGAAATTACTAGAAGAATTTAATGAAACTGCCAAATATTCTATTTCATACACCACAAGGAAACCTAGAGCTAACGAAATAGATGGGAAAGATTATTTTTTTGTAGATAAGAAAAAATTTTTAAATATGGTTGAAAATAGAGAATTTTTAGAATGGGCAGATGTTTATGGTGATTATTATGGCACATCAAAAAACTTTGTAAAAAATATTTTAAGTGAACAAAGAGATGTTATAATGGATATTGATCCAAATGGCGCTTTTCAAATAAAAAATAAAATATCAAGTGCAATTTTGATTATGATTCTACCTCCAAGCATAAAAGAGCTTGAGAGGAGGCTTAGAAATAGAAATACTGAGAGTGAAGAGAAATTAGCTCTAAGAATAAAGAGTGCCAAAAAAGAGGTCATGAATTATAAAAGATATGATTATTTTGTTGTCAATGATATATTTGATAGGGCTTATGAAGAGCTTTCTGCAATATATATTGCAGAACACTGTAAAATTCAAGATATAGAAAAGATTGAAAATATTATAAATATGGAGGTTTAAGATGCCATTAATCGATGTTGAGAAAGCTATTAACAATGAAAAATTTGGTTCAAAATTTAAGTTAACACATATTGCCTCTCTAAGAGCAAGGGAGATCCATAATGGTGGAGAGGATGTTGTACCTTGTCAGGTAGATATGTTTAGTAAAAGTATTACAAAGGCGTTATATGAGCTTGTTGAAGGGTTAATTGATTTTGTAGAGGTTAATGAGAATGAAGAAGGTGAATTATAATATACTATTAGCTGTTACTGGTGGTATCGCGGCATATAAGATACCATATTTGTGTAGATTGTTTTTAAAAAGTAATAACCCTGTTAGGGTTATTATGACAAAAAATGCTACACAATTTGTTAAGCCCTTAACCTTTGAAGCTTTAACAAGAAAGAAAGTTTATATAGAAGAATTTGATGAAAATAATAATGAAAGTTATATGTCTCATATAGATTTAGTCGATTGGGCTGATATTATCATTATTGCGCCTGCAACAGCAAATACAATTGCCAAGATTGCCTCTGGTGTTGGGGATAATCTATTAACCTCATTGATGTTGGTAGCATATGAGAAAACTGTGTTTATTTGTCCTGCAATGAATACTAGAATGTACTTAAACCCAATAACCAAAGAGAATATAAATAAATTAAATAATTTAGGTTTTAATATTATCCCCCCATCTAAAGGTGAATTAGCTTGTAGCGATGAAGGGGTTGGCAGGCTAAAAGAACCAGATGAAATTTTTGATTATGTTAATGATTACAAACAAAGCAGCAAAGAATATAAGGGGATTAGATTTTTAGTTACAGCAGGCCCTACAAGGGAGTATATTGATCCTGTTAGATATATAACAAAT
>JAXHVM010000075.1 GCA_034189185.1 Deferribacterota bacterium | reverse complement strand
AACTTTTCACTAATCTTTTTTATAAAATTAAGCAGGTTTTCACCCTGCATTCCATCAAAATCACCCATAATATATATAACAATTCTATCTTTCTCTTTTTTATATTGTATCGCCATAGCAGCTATTGAACTAACTTACTCATCTTAATCTGTTCTTGTAGACCAAATCTTACAATTTTATCCCTATCTTTATCTTTTATTGATAAAAACTGTATACCATAACTAACTTTATTATTATCTGTATATATTTTAACAACCTTTCCTATTACTGAGCTTAAATCTGAAATTAAACGCCTTAAATCTAGTTCAATTATATCGTTTACCTTTAAGCCAACCTTAGATTCAATCCTACATCCACCAGCAGATATATCTACCAAAAAACCAGAACAATTCTTTTTGTTAAAAACAATGAGATTATCACTTTTAGTAGTCCGTAAAATATAAAAATTTACTTTTTCTCTAATATCGATCCTAAAAAATTCTCTCTGCTGTAACAAATATAGATTTTTCGGCCTTACAATGCAAACATACCTTTCTGCTCTATTATTTTTGTTATAAACATAGCTTTTTAATATAAATTTACCAAATTTATTTATAAATGTAGCCTCGACTTTTGATTTATGCGGAAGCAAGATAATTTTATCATTTTTTATTGGCGCAGAAACATATATATAATTCTCATCAAAATTAATTATATTAGCAGTGTATTTAACACGGATTTTTTTTGTTGTAACAACTAAATCGATTTTCAAATCTTTATAAATAAGGGAATCAATAAATTTGATTTTCTCAACTTTCATATTTTAAAATATAAGATTATTAAATCAATATTCTATAATAATGTTTATATTAATTAGATATATACAATATTATTCAAATAATTTTTTATAGATCAATTATAATAGCCTATGATTCAAGTATCGAAATACCAAGTTCACATCCCCACTTATATGCTTCCTCCAAATCTTTATCACTTGGGGTCATCTTAACCATAAATGTGGGCATTGGTGTTTTCATTCTCATAGTTTTAACAATGTCTTCACTAATTCTTACACCTTCCCCACTCCATCCATAAGAACCAAAAACCCCAGCAATGCGACCTGAAACATCTAATACAACAAGGTTAGCAAATACATCAAAAATAGGCTTAGGTGCTTTTGCATTAATTGTAGCAGTACCAATTATTAAACCCTTAGATATCTCTATGCTATCAATTATCTTCTTCATAGGTTCGTTAGCTGCATCAATAAGGATAGTCTCAACGCCTGTTTCTTTCAAAGCCCTGTCAATTGTCTCAGCTAGCTTCTTTGTATTGTTATAGGCACTTGCATACAAAATTGTTGCTATATTTTTGTTTTTTCTAATATTAAATTTAACAGCTTGATCCCTGTAAAAATCTATATAATACTGAATATTTTCACGCAATATAGGACCATGAGAGGGGCATATAATATCTATTTTCAAATTTTTTATCTTATCAAGAGCCTTTAGAATATGATTCTTAAAGGGTCGCATAATACTCATATAATAATATTTAAATGCATTATAGGCTTCTTCTTTATTCTCTAAGGTATCATTAAAGATGTTATATTCACAATAATGAGCCCCTAAGAAATCACATGGAAAAAGAATATTTTTTTCTCTAAGATAAGTAAACATAGTATCAGGCCAGTGAAGAAAAGGTGTGTGGAAAAACTCCAAGGTGTAGCCGCCCAAATCAATTGTATCACCATCGGATACAGATCTACCATTGAACTCTTTATTTATTATATTTTCAACAAAGCTCTTAGCAGTCTTAGAATATATCACCTCTATATTTGGATTTTTATCAACTATTAAAGGAAGTGTTCCTGAATGGTCTGGTTCTGTGTGATTTAATACAATATAATCTAATTCTTCGATTGGACAAATCTCCTCAATATTTTTTAGGTGATCCTCCTTAAAATTAAATTTGCATGCTTCTATTAATGCTTTTTTCTCTTTGCCTACAATTAAATAACTATTATAAGTAGTGCCATCTTTTGTAGGCACAACTATATCAAAAACCCTTAATTCTGGGTCAAAGACACCAACAAAATATATATTTTCCTCTATCTTTATAGCAGACATATACAACCCCCATAAATTATAGAATAAGGTTTGCCCTTTTAGGGCAAACCTTATTCTTCATAAACCTCAAAACTTTCTTTAGGTGCACCACATTCTGGACATACCCAATCATCAGGCAAGTCTTCAAATGATGTGCCAGGCTGAATACCATTGTCTGGATCACCTACCTCTGGATCATAAATATAGCCGCAGATAGTACAAATATATTTCATATCACACCCCCTGTTATAGTTTTAATTTCTCTACATTACTTTTATCATATATATTATTATTTTTAAATATAATATTTAAAAATCTCTTTTTTACAATAGATACAACTTTTTCGTATTTTTCTTTTTCATTCAAACCGTTTAATAGTTTATTATTCTCAAGCGGAATTTGCCCTCCTGCTGATTTTAAATGCCCACCACCATAGCCTATGCCTCTTGTAATCTCTGTTGCTATGTTCCCTAAAAATTTCTTAGATAATTTACACCTCAATGAAAAATAACACCCTTTATCCACTTTTCCCATAACTAAGCTCCATTTAATATCCCTCATCCTGATTAAAAAATCAGACATCTCAGCTATAAAATCAGCATTTCTAACTTCATCTAAATTGCAAAAGATTAATTCATTAATAACCTCTACCCTTTCTAGAGCAATATGCAAGTTTTTAAAATAATACCTAGGAATCTCTGGCTCTTCAATTTTTGATAACTTTCTTAAAGAAATGTAGGGGGTAACATAACTCATCATTTCCAAGTCTAATTTAGTATTATTCCGTGCAGCACCTATTGTATCTGTCTTTATTCCATAGTATAGAGCAGTAGCCGTATTTTTATCAAAAGGGATATTCAATTTCTTGTAATACTCGATAACTATTGTGCTGGTGCTCCCAATATTTGGCCTTACATCTATAATCTTAGCTTTTTTTGTGGCACTTCTAATATAGTGATGGTCTATAACTATATGAGGTATCTGCTTCTCAGTCAAATAGATATTCCCCGATCCTGGTTGTGTATCAACTAATACAATACAATCATATTTAACTGGATTTAGCATTTTAGCATTAAACATTTTTATACTACATACCTTCACTAATTCCCTATTCTGAGCTCTTCCAATAATCCCTCTATAGGCAATGGTGCATCTTTTTTTATAAATATAACTAAACAGGTTTTTTAAAGCAAAAGCTGATGCAATTGAGTCAGGATCAGGATTATTATGGGTAAATAAAAGTATTTTCCTGATAGGTTTGATAAACTCTAGAATCTTATCTATCATATTATTAAAATAGAAACCTAATATTTATTATTTTATCATCCCAGCCTATTTCATAATTAAATCTATCCCTATAGTTTTTTAGCTTATCAAGAAAATCCTCTCTTTTGTATATTGTTTTAACAAATAAATTTATAGAATTACCCAAATATTTATCTATGCCATAATCATTTACAACGCCCATATTTTTTAGAAAATCTAAAAAATTATAAACATCGGCATACTTTTTATAGTCACTTAATAAGATATTATAGCTAAATATTTCTCTATTAACATCTTTTATTTTAATTATGTTTTCTGACACATACCCAATCATTTTATCCAAAGCTTTATTTAAAGCACTAAAAAAAGCTCTATCTGAAAATTCATTAATATCTGTCACTATAACCTTAATAGTGTTAAACTTATGGCTTCTTGTATAAATATTGGTAATCAATTCAAGCCTGCAATAACTTTCATTATCAATAATATTAATATCTGAATCAAGGGAAATTATAAAAAGGTAATATCCTTTACTATTGGCAAACTCTGTTATTACATTATCAAACTCCCTGTTGTCATTTAAAGCAAATAAATAATCCTTCTCATATTTTATATCTAAATTAGCTGATTTTAATTTATTACCCACTGCTTCATATAAATCCTTTTCAGCAAAACCTTCAGAATCCCCCTTTATATTAATTATATAAACTACTGGAGTCATTATCTTATCAATTAAATAGTAAATATCCTCAATGCTAAAATCTATAATATCAGCTCTAATTGAGTAATAAACCTTGTAATCCTTAACATATCGTGAAGTAATCTTATATGATTTTAAAAACTTAAAAAACTCCTCTGTAATCTCAGGTATATTGTAAGTGTTTGGAGTCTTTTCTTTTAAATAATTAAAGATCCCATCTTTTAAAGCTACCTCTTTTGCTTTCATTTCTGCTATTTTCATACCGCCATCATGAATAACTGCAAAGCCTTCGCCTTGTACTATTTTACCATATATATTTTGACAGCAGAATGAAAACAATAAAATTATTAAAATGTTACTACATAATTTTTTGTTCTCCACTACCCAATCCTTTTAATGATATAAATAATATAACAGAATGATCAGTATCATCATCTATGTGATCATATTCGATCTCATCATACCTATCATTTTTATACATTATTCCAACTTCCCAGCAATCGGATTTATATGAAGTTTTTACTGAAAACCTATTTATATCTAAGCTGGTTACTATATCTTCACTAAAATCTTCCACCTTATCGGATGCTTCCATAGAAAATTCAATATTAACCCTTTTTATATTAAATCCAACCCTTAAATCTAATTGTGCATTCTCACTACTTATTATACTGTTAGTAAATAGATCATTTATAGACATATTATAATTATTCAATAAAATATAATTCTCAGACAGCTCTAATAATTCTTCGTCATACAGTTGTCTTAAAGAGATATAAAAATTTTCAAAATTTAAGTTTAATCGGTTATCAAAATAGGTTATCCCTTCACCATAATAATCAACTTTAACTTCATTTTGGTAATTCAAATATCTTTTATATGTAAAATTAATTTTTTCATGAAATGGGTGTGCCCTATCATTCTCCCTAAAATCAACTCCACTGATAAGATCCAATCTCAAATTCCATGCAGAAGTCTTAAAATAATTTGTCAATGTATATAAAAATGCATCCTCCTCATCAATCACATCATCTTCTAATGCCCTAATTAATTCATCCTGTTCAAGATGGGGAGTCCTTGTATATTCAAATGTATTATAAATATGATGACTAAAATCCTCATAATTTTTATATATATCATTAAGTTTTAATTTAACACTATAATTATAGATTGTTCTCTCTATATCATTGTTATCTACACTAAGTTGTGCAAGATCATGATCTTTATCATCCCTTACCCTGCCATAACCAAAAGATGGGGTGTCCCACCTTGTATAATATTGTTTATAAGAGGGTGTTAATGTCCCAAAACCTAAATTTACTGGTTTGTATAATGTTAGATATCCATGAATACGCTGGAAATCCTTTGATATATCCTCATCATCTCTCACATCTATATCATATATATCATTTTCAGTCTCAACATTATCATATTCAAACTTATAATCTAAATTAACCAATCCAAGATTAATATAGTTTTTTTCAACTAAGATATTAGGTTTTCTAACCTGCCGTTCTTTAATAAAACCATTCTCCAGATCAAAAAAATGCATATCATCTCTATATCTAAGAGTAAAATCTGCATATTTTGTATAGTAATTTAACCTAACCTCATTAATAAATCTGTTTTCACCAAACTCATCTAATTTATTTATAGAATAATCATCAAAATCCCTTCTATAACGATAATCAGAAACATAATTCTGGTTAAATCTCAGTTCTAAATTATCAAAAATATAGAAATTACTAATATTTGTTAATTTCCACCTCTCTTCCTTATCTGCCTCTGTATCAAAATCATGTAGGAATTCGCCAGCTATGTAAACTTTTTCGCTTTCGCTTTTGGCATATCTGAACTCGCCTAAAGGTTGCACGCCTTTTGAGGTAAAGATGTTTGCTCCAAGTGTAGCATCCTTATCGACATCAATATTTGCAAAATACTTAGGACCAAATATAAAACCCAGCTCTGAGCTTGTGCCTACCTTAGGGATTAAAAAACCACTCTCTCTTTTTACTTTAATTGGCCATGCGAAGTATGGAAGATACAACACAGGGACATCTTTAATCTTTGCTTTTACATTCTTTGCGGTAAATATCTCGCCATACTCTATATTTACCCTTTTTGCAGAAAATGACCAATCTGGGGGCTTATTCTCACAACCAGTAATTGTTGCATTATCAAGGATATAATTATTTTCATTTAACCTCTTAATTTTTGAAGCTTTAAAATACTTATCTGGATAATAATAGCCACTGCCATTTTCTATTATACCCGTCATTTTATCTAAATTAATTGATATTCTATCTGCTGTAATATAGCTCTCTTTATCATTAATAATAACGTGACCTTCTGCTTCTACATCATTCGTTTTCCTGTTATAAATAACCTTGTCAGCAGTTAACAACATATCTTTGTAGTAAATAAAGACATTCCCTTCGGCCTTAACAATATTCTCTAATACATAGGTAATACTATCAGCTTCTAATGATACTTCAAAATTTTCATCTATTTCCCCATAGGAAGTGCTGATAAGCAATATAAAAAACAATAAGAAAAAGAAATATCTTATCATTTTTTAATTACCTGACCTCTCAAATAAGCACATAGATAAAATGATCCAGTCACAAGTATAGTCTGCTTCTCTTCTCTATTTAAATAGGTAAGTCCCTTTAATGGATCTCCTATAAATTTTAATTTTTTTTGCTTATATGTGTCAATGTTATTTAATGTATCAATACTAATAGATCTATTATTAAATGGAATAGTTGTTAAAACTATATTATTTGAGTATTTTGTTAAAACTGCAATAAATTTTTCTAAGTTTCTCTCCTTTGTTAATGAAAATAAGACGCTGGTCTTACTATTACTATTAAAGTTTTTAAAGAGTTGTAGTAGGCCATTTATTGTGTGTGTTCCATCAAAAATAATATTTCCAAACCTTTCAAATCTACATAGTGGCAATTCTATAGCCTTGCCATCATATACCCTATTAGTTAAATAATTAAAAATTCGCAAAGCTAACAAGAAATCATAATAGTATGGGTATGGATAAGAATATTTATCAACTTTAGGCAATGTATTTATCACATTATTTATTAATTCATAATTATAAGAAGTAAAAAAAACTTTCTTATAAACTAGTTTTTCTAAAATATAATCCCTTATAAATTTCTCGTTATTCCCAACAAATACTACATTGTTGTTTTTAACAATAGCAAGTTTTTCATCAATTATCTTATATATTTTTCTGCCAAGTATATGGGGATGATCATAGGATATATTTGTTATAACAGGTAGCTTATTAACTAACACATTTGTAGCATCTAGCCTACCCCCCAAACCTGTCTCAATAACTGTATAGTCAGGTTTTTGTTTTGAAAAATAATAAAACGCAATAAGGGTTAACGTCTCAAAATAGGTTAAATCATATTTTATAATTACTTTTGCCAATTGTTTATATATGTCCTCAAGTTCATCAGAGCTTATATTTTCATTATTATATACAATTCTTTCATTTATTTTTTCAATATGTGGTGAATAAAATGATGCTACATTATAACCGCTATTTATTAACATATTAGAAATAAAATAAACAGTGGTACCCTTTCCATTTGTCCCAGCCACATGTATTATAAAGCCCAAATCCTTTTCATTAAAAGAAATCTCATTTAACGCTTTTTCAATCCTTGCTAAGGATAGACTCATACTTCTCATTTCAATCTTCTTTGAGATAAAACATGCAAAAGAGTTATTCTGTACCATAAAAATCTAATAGATTATTTATAACTTCTCTCCATTTATTTCTATGAAGTACCATATCAACCATTCCATGCT
The DNA here is from genome assembly GCA_034189185.1 of Deferribacterota bacterium. Taxonomy (NCBI): domain Bacteria; kingdom Pseudomonadati; phylum Deferribacterota; species Deferribacterota bacterium. Next base: position 762 of record JAXHVM010000075.1, on the reverse strand, counting down.
CTAGTAAAAATTCAGCTGTCTGAAAACCTTCTGGTAATTTCTGTCTAGTTGTCTGTTCTATAACTCGTGGGCCAGCAAAACCTATTAAAGCCCCAGGCTCAGCAATAATTGAATCCCCTAACATTGCAAAGCTAGCTGTAACACCACCTGTAGTTGGATTTGTTAAAATTGATATATGGGCTAATCTTTCTTTTTCTAATTTCTTTAATACAGCCGATGTTTTTGCCATCTGCATTAATGATAGTATGCTCTCCTGCATCCTTGCACCACCAGAGCAACTTATAGTAATAACGTGTGTCCTATTTTTTATAGCTCTCTCAAATAGCCTAGTAATCTTTTCACCAACAACACTTCCCATACTACCACCTAAGAATTTAAACTCAAAAGCGCCAATATGAACTTCTTTACCATACACAGTGGCAGTACCAGATATAAAAGCCTCATTTAAGCCAGTCTTTTTTATTGCGCTCTTTAGCCTATCTGCATATCTTTTAGTATCTTTAAACTTTAGTGGATCTAATGAGTAAAGATTGCTATCAACCTCTTTAAAAGAGCCCTCATCAACAATTATATCAATCTTTTGTCTTCCATCAATTTTAAAATGATACCCACAAATAGGACAGGTGTGAAAATTATTAATTATATCATTCCTATAACTAATCTCTTTACATTTCTCACATTTTATCCATATATTTTCTTTAATCTCTTTTTTTGTTAAGCCTGTAACTTTTTTTATTTGATCAAATAATATACTTTTTAAAC
>JAXHVM010000074.1 GCA_034189185.1 Deferribacterota bacterium | reverse complement strand
TTAATATATTTTTATCATTTAATATATCATTATAATCTTTAAATATATAACGTCTTATATCATATATAATATTTAATTCTTCGAAATTTAATATATTATTTTTAGTGATTTTTTTACTTGTGATTAAAGAATAAAGAGTTAAATCATCTAATCTGCTAATTAAATATATATAGCTATTAATTTTAACTAAACTATATCTACTTTTTAGAAAATTCTCTACAAATGACCTTAAAATATATTCATTTTCTAAAATAGCTCTCTTAGATGATACAAATAAAGCTTTTTTGTATAATACATATCTTTTATTACTGCACAAATTAACCTTTTATATCTTTTCCAATCCTTTTGCCAACTTCTAGCGCTTTTTTATTTAATTCCTCTGTACCCTTTGGAACCCTTGATAGAACAGCATTTAAAAGTGATTCATCCCTTGCAATTCCACATATTTCATTAAGGACTCCAAGGGAGAGTATATTAGCAACTATTGTTTTGCCTACTTCCTCTGCAGCTGCCTTTATAATTGGGGCTGGATAATATTTTACTTTTTTATCAGGTACGTTTTTTACTATAAAGCTATCATATATAACAATAGCATCCTCTTTTAGATCATCTGTATACTTATCAATTGATTCTTGTGTCAATGCTACCATTATATTAGGTTCTAGAACCTTTGGATAAAATATTTCATCATCACTAATAATAACCTCACTTCTAGCAGCACCTCCTCTAGCTTCAGGACCATATGATTTAGTAGTTATTGCATTTTTACCCTCATATACAGCTGCAGCCAATCCTAGAATAATTCCAGCTGTAATCATACCTTGACCACCTGAACCGCTTAATCTTATCTCATCTCTTCCCATATTATTTAGCCTCCGTTAATCCAACCATTTTATCGTACAACGTTAAATAGTCAACTCTTTCATCTTTGTGAAGCACACCGATTACAAATTTATCTAAAAGCTCCTCTTTGCTCATTTTTTCAGCTTTCTTTACACTAACTGCATGTTCCTTTTGCCATAACAACATCTGCGTTGGAGTGCCCATCCTATTAGCTCTTCCAAAGCCTATAGGACATGCCTCTATAACATCTACAACACTTGTGCCTTTATGGTTAAAGGCCTCTTTTAGAATACCCTCTAGCGGGAGTGCATGATAGGTCGTGCCCCTTGCAACAAAGGTTGCCCCTGAACCAATTGCTAAATTACATATGTCAAAAGGCTGTTCAGCCATACCATAAGGGGCAGTAGAAGCCCTTTTACCTATAGGCGTTGTTGGTGAATACTGATATCCCGTCATACCATAATTAAAATTATTGAATACAATAACTGTTATATCAATATTCCTTCTGCAGGCATGTATAAAATGATTGCCCCCAATTGCTGACATATCGCCATCACCACCTAATGCGATAACCTTAAGTTTTGGATTTGCTATCTTTATCCCTGTAGCAAAAGAAATTGATCTACCATGTGTCGTATGCAATGTATTGAAATCAACATATCCTGGAAGTCTACTAGCACAACCAATACCAGAGGTTACAACTATCTCATCTTTATCCCACCCAACTGAGTCTATTGCCCTTAGCATTGCCTTTAAAATAATACCATGCCCACAGCCAGGACACCAAATATGTGGAAATTTTTCTACCCTTAAGTATTTTTTATAATCAAAGGACATCTTAATTCCTCCCTATTGTTTCAAAAATTTTGTAAGGACTTATTGGTTCAACATCTAAACTATTAACGCCTTTTATCTTACAATTATCTCCAACTATTCTCTCAACCTCTAATATTAATTGCCCAAGATTCATCTCAGGTACAATAATCGTATCAACCTTACCAATATATTTTTCAAGATGTTTTTCTGGAAAGGGCCAAAGTGTTTTAGGTCTAAATAAGCCTGCTTTAATGCCCTTCTTTCTTGCAATCAGAACTGCATCTTTAGCAGATCTTGCTGTATTTCCAATTGCCACTATTAAAAACTCTGCATCATCACACATAAATTCTTCTACTTCTACTATATCATCATAATTATTATCTATTTTAGCCATCAGTCGTCTAACATCTTTTTCATGTAGTTTGCCATCATTTGTTGGGAAACCTGTTTTATCATGAAATAAACCTGTTACATGGAACCTATATCCCTCACCAAATGCTGGAAGAGGATTTACTAGATTATTATCATCATAGGGTAAATATTCTTCTGGTTTGCAATTGGGTTTTTTTCTTTCAATTAACTCAACCTCACCTTTTTCAGGGAGTTCAAAGGGCTCCATCATTTGACCAATAATCCCATCTGTTGCTATAACCACTGGTACTCTATATTTTTCAGATAAGTTAAACGCTCTAACTGTTAACATAAAATGTTCATTATTATTATAGGGAGCTAAAACAATAATAGGGTGATCACCGTGGGTGCCCCATTTAGTTTGCATTATATCAGATTGACTTGGACCAGTTGGCATTCCCGTTGATGGACCTCCTCTCATTACAGTTGCGATAACAACAGGAACTTCCGTAAGGCAGGCAAACCCCAAATTTTCTTGCTTTAGTGAAAAGCCAGGACCACTTGTTGCTGTCATCGATTTAACACCAGCCAATGAAGCACCTATAATGGCACCCATTGATGCAATTTCATCCTCCATCTGTATAAACCTGCCACCATTTTTAGGCAGCATTCCAGCCATAGCCTCTGCAATCTCTGATGATGGTGTTATGGGATAACCTGCAAAAAACTTACAACCAGCATAAATTGCACCATAAGCTATAACATGATTACCCATTAGAAATTTTACATTCTTTTTAGCCATATATTAACTCCTAACCTTCTCCTTTTTAATAACTTCAATTGCAAAATCTGGGCATCTTAATTCACATTGCATACATGCAATACATTTTTCAAGATCTTTCACATGTGCTTTAAAATCTTTTAATTCAAGTGCATTAGTTGGGCACAATTCAACACATATTCCACACCCTTTGCACCATTTAACATTTACTAACACATTTTCTGCTTTCATAAAACAACCCTCGTTATAATATATTCGACAATACTTTTTTAACTGTACTCCCTATGTGTGCTGGATTTTCTACAACATGAACACCCACACTCTTTAATGCCTCCATTTTTGCTATTGCAGTCTCTTTGCCACCAGATATTATAGCCCCTGCATGGCCCATCCTTTTACCTTTTGGAGCAGTTTTGCCAGCGATAAATGACACTACTGGCTTTTTTATATTATTTTTTATATATTCAGCAGCATCTATCTCCATAGTTCCACCAATTTCACCAATAACTACCATAGCATCAGTATCTGAATCATTTTCAAATTCTTCTAATAATTCAACTATACTTAAGCCAATTATGGGATCACCCCCTATACCAATTGCTGTTGAAATGCCAAGACCATTTCTAACTATTTGGTTACTTGCTTCATAAGTCAAGGTACCCGATTTTGATATAATACCTATATGTCCCTTTTTAAATACATATCCAGGCATTATACCTATCTTACATTCCTCAGGGGTTATCACTCCTGGACAATTTGGACCTATTAGTTTAGCCCCCATTTTTTTAGCATAATCCTTTGCATACATTATATCCTTTGTTGGAGCACCTTCTGTTATAGTTACAATAAGATTAATACCTTCCTGCACTGCCTCCATAATAGCCTCAGCAACATATGCAGGTGGCACAAATACTAAAGAAGCATCTGCATTTGTAGCCTCTACAGCTTCTCTTACAGTATTAAAAATTGGTATATCTAGATGATAGCTTCCACCCTTACCGGGCGTCACACCTCCTAATATCTTAGTACCATACTCTATACACTGAGTAGCATGGAAGGTCCCCTCTTTACCTGTCATTCCCTGTACAATTACCTTGGTTTCACTATTAACTAATATACTCATTATACTGACTCCTTTGCTATATTCACTACTTTATTAGCAGCCTCTTCTAAATCTTTCGCAATTATAAAATTCATATTAGAATTTTCCAATAGTTTAACTGCCTCATCAGCATTCGTACCATCTAATCTAACAACTAATGGCACTTTAACCTCTATAAGTTTAGCTGCTTCTATAATACCCTTTGCAACCCTATCACACCTAACTATGCCGCCAAAGATATTAATTAATATTGCCTTAACATTTGGATCTTTAAGTATTATCTCAAAACCTTTTGCAACTGTCTCTTCACTTGCACCACCACCTACGTCTAAAAAATTTGCTGGCTCACCACCAGTATACTTAATGGCATCCATTGTTGCCATAGCAAGGCCAGCTCCGTTAACCATGCAACCTATATTACCATCTAATTTAACATAGCTAAAACCATATCTTTCAGCCTCAACCTCCATTGGATTTTCTTCTGTTATATCCCTGATTGCCTGAATCTCTGGCTGCCTATATAATGCATTATTGTCAATAGACATCTTAGCATCTAAAGCAATAAATTGCCCTGATTTAGTTTTTACCATAGGATTAATCTCAATCAATGAGGCATCGTAATCCATATATACATTATACAAAAACTTAGCAAAATCAACAAATTTTGGCACTTCTCTTCGATCCATGCCCATTTTAAAAGCAAGTGTTCTTGCATGAAATCCTTGAAAACCAATAGTTGGATCAATTGATACCTTAATTATACTCTCAGGATCTTTAGCTGCAACCTCTTCAATCTCCATTCCACCCTGCGTTGACGAAATCATAATAGGTTTTTCAATTGACCTATCAAGCATAATTGCAAAGTAATATTCCTTCTCTATGTCAACAGCTTCCTCTATATAGATCCTATTAACTATCTTGCCCTCTGCTCCAGTCTGCTTGGTAACCAAAGGTTTACCAAGGAGGCCTTTTGCATGCTGCTCCACCTCTTCAGTTGAATTAGCAATTCTTACCCCTCCTGCTTTACCTCTACCACCAGCAAACACCTGCGCTTTAACAACCCACATATCACCACCCATTTGTTGGGCAACTTTTCTTGCGTTTTCTGGCTTAAAAACTACAAATCCCTTTGGTGTTGGCACTCCATATTTTCTAAATATTTCTTTAGCCTGATGCTCATGTATATTCATAATAACTCCTTATAAGAAAGTGATTGTAATTTTAATTTTTTTTCAAACATTTGTCAATAATAATTAGCGGGTCTGTTTGACCCGCTATTAAAGTGATCTAAATATACTTTAGTCTTTTTAAATCTTCAACTAACTTTTTAACACTATTCACAGAATTATTGAACATTCCCTTTTCCTCATCATTCAATGAGATCTCAACTACCTTCTCAACACCACCGGCTCCAAGAACAGCTGGCACACCGACATAGTAACCATTAACACCGTATTCACCTTGAAGATATACACATGTCGGTAAAACCCTTTTTTGATCTTTTATTATAGATTCGGCCATACTAACAGCTGATGCCGCTGGAGAATAGAAGGCTGAACCTTTTTTTAGTAAGGCAACAACTTCGCCTCCAGCTTTTCTTGTTCTCTCAACCATTTTATCCATTACTTCTTTTGCCTTATTTTTATCACCATACTTACGTTCCAACAACTCCATTACAGGTATACCATTAACATTAGTATATCTTACCAATGGCACCATGGAATCACCATGCCCCCCTAATACTAATGCATTAACATCCTTAACAGATACACCTAATTCCCAAGCTATAAAAGTCGCAAAGCGTGAAGAATCTAATACGCCAGCTTGTCCAAAAACCCTATTTGGAGCAAAGCCTGTTACCTCTTTCATTAAAGTTACCATTGCATCTAGTGGGTTTGATAAAACCATTACATATGCATCTGAAGCATACTTTTTCAAATTCTCAGCTACTTCCTTTACAATATCTGAATTGGTTGTAAGTAAATCATCCCTGCTCATTCCAGGCTTTCTCGGTAAACCTGCAGTAACTATAACGAGATCTGACCCTTCAATATCTCTATAACTATTGGTACCTTCTAGTTTAACATCAAAACCATCTACTTTTGCTGCCTCTGCTATATCTAAACACTTCCCCTGTGGCATATCCTCAACTACATCATACATAATAACATCACCCAGCTCTTTCTTGGCAATTAATTGTGCTAGCACTCCACCAATTTGACCACCACCGATTAATGCTATTTTAGATCTTTTAAAACTCATATTTACACCTCCTGTTATTTATTATAATAACTAATTATATTGTACATTGTATACATAAATAACTCAAGTATTAATATATCATAATAAAAATATTTTTGGGATAATTTTTTAAGCATAATCTAACTTAAAACCCTCTATTTTATGAAACTCGAGATATTTATAAATTTGTTTACTATAGGGCAATACTTTCTTATTCATTATCTCAAAATATTTTTTCACATCAGGAATCTTACCTTCAACTGCTGTTATAGCACACAACTCAGCTGAGCCAAGATAAACCTTTGCATTATCACCTAAACGATTATCAAAATTTCTTGTAGAGGTCGATATTACAGTAGTATTAGGAGCCACTCTCGCTTGGTTGCCCATACACAATGAACATCCTGGTATCTCTATACGAGAACCAATTTTTGTATATATATTAAAAAATCCCTCTTCTTTTAAAACTTTTGCGTCCATCTTTGTAGGAGGACATAACCAGATTTTTGTATCCTTAATATAGTTTTCATTCTCAAATATTTTGCCAGCTGCCCTAAAGTGACCAATATTTGTCATACAAGAGCCAATAAATACTTCATCTATCTTTGTGCCAGCTACTTCAGAAAGTTTTTTTACATCATCAGGGTCATTTGGGCAGGCAAGAATTGGCTCATCAATCTCATCTAAATCTATCTCTAATATCTCTTTATATTCAGCAGAGGAGTCCCTTCTTAAAATTTCAGGATTATCTAACCATGCTTCACATTCATCTATTCTCCTTTTTAATGTCTCACTATCCTGATATCCTTCATTAATCATTTCTTTCATCAAGGCAACATTACTCTTAATGTATTCCGCAATGCTTCCCTCTGATAAACTTATTGTTGCCCCAGCAGCTGACCTTTCAGCGGAAGAATTGCTAAGCTCATATGCTTGTTCTACTGTTAAGTTTTCCAAGCCTTCAATCTCAATAATCCTACCATTAAATACATTCTTTTTATTTTTCTTTTCAACTGTTAAAAGACCCTTTTTAATTGCAAAATAGGGGATTGCATTAACTAAATCTCTTAAAGTAATACCATCTTTTATATTACCTTTGAATTTAACTAAAACAGACTCAGGAACATCTAAAGGCATAAATCCTAAAGCACCAGCGAAAGCTACCAACCCAGAACCAGCTGGGAAAGAAATTCCTATAGGGAAACGTGTATGAGAATCTCCACCTGTACCTACCGTATCTGGTAATAATAATCTATTAAGCCAGGAATGTATAATTCCATCTCCTGGTTTTAAGACAACCCCACCTCTTGATATAATAAACTCAGGCAAATTCCTATGCATTTCAACATCAGTCTTTTTCGGATATGCAGCAGTATGACAAAAGGATTGCATAAACATACCTGTTTGAAACTTTAAACATGCTAATTCCTTTAATTCGTCGGCAGTCATAGGACCTGTAGTATCTTGAGAACCAACAGTTGTCATTTTTGGTTCACATGATGTCCCAGGCAAAACGCCCTCAACTGAACAAGCTTTTCCTATTATCTTCTGGGCCAATGTATACCCCTGTCCTTTTTTAGGTTTGGGATTATCAATTTTACAGAAAACATCAGATTCGTCTAAACCTAATATTTTTCTTGCCTTATTGGTAAGCTGTCTGCCAATGATTAAATTTAGTCTTCCTCCTGCACGATATTCATCTTTTAATGATTTAGGCTTTAGCTCAAATTCTGTCATAAGTTCATCATTTTCATTATAGATTTTACCTTCTTTTGTGTTTATTTTAATAATATCACCTGTATTTAATTTCGTAACATCACACATAATAGGTAGACCACCAGAATCCTCAAAGGTGTTAAAAAATATAGGCGCAATTAAACCTGCTAATGCAATACCTTTATTTCTTTTATTTGGCACGTAAGGTATATCTTCACCAATATGCCACAACAACGAATTAGTTGCAGATTTTCTAGAGGAACCTGTACCTAAAACATCGGAAACAAATATTACTTTATGACCTTCTGTTCTAAACTTTTTAATTGTATCAATCCCACCTGGAAATCTCTTTACACCCATCGATAATGCATGCAGTGGTATATCAGGTCTACTCCATGCTTCACTAGCAGGGGACAAATCATCTGTATTAACTTCACCATCAACCTTATAGACTTTTCCTTCTATTATCTCTGGTAAGGCAGCTTTATTCTCAAACCATTCAGCATCTGACCAAGATTGGATAATATTTTCAGCATATTTGTTATCATACATTAGTTTTACAATCTTATCAAAATATTCATATACGAGTATTATATTCCTAAACTGAAAAGCTGAAAGCTCAGCTAATCTATTATCAAACAATAACTCATATAAATATATAACATTATATCCACCAACCATTGTGCCCAATAGTTCTACTGCCTTATCATCTGTTAAGCTTTTTACATTTACTTTAGATTTTGCAACTTCATACAAAAAATGGGCTTTTACTTTGGCTGCTTCATCAACTCCTGGTGGTACCCTATTAATTAAGAGATCTATAAGCCAGTTTTTCTTATCTTCTGGAACCCCACTTTTTAAAAGATCGCATATTTCCTGAACCTGATAATTCTTAAGAGGCTGTGGTGGTATCCCAAGTTTTTCCCTCTCTTTTACATGTTTTAGATAACCATCAAGCATTATTTCCTCCTTATTGATATTTATATTTTATTGATATTAATTTAAAATTTAAAATAAATTTAT
>JAXHVM010000073.1 GCA_034189185.1 Deferribacterota bacterium | reverse complement strand
AATGTTTACCATCCTTTTCAAATTCATATACCCCTGATTCTTTGTTATCTATAATATCATCTATAAAATCTTTATAATTTTTTAAATACTCATCAGCAATATTATTTTTTAATATACTGTTATTCTTGCTATCTACTGCAATAAAAGCACTTCTCATGTTCATAATAATAGTTTCTAATAACGTTGATAACTCAAAAAGTTTCTCATTCTTGCCCTTTAATTCTTTTTTAAGGTTATCAATTTCACTTTTTAGATTTTCATAGGTATTCTCTATTGTTTGTGATGCAGATGTAAATTCTTTAAAGGCCTTTTTTAACTCAATTATATCAATATCTTTATAATCCATACAAATTACGAACCTATCTTCTCTAACTCTTGCTCTGCTAACTCACCTAAAGGAGTATTTGGATAATTATTTATTAATCTTGAAAAATATTGTCTTGCTAAATCATTTTCATTTATATTTAAATATGATTCTCCTAACAAATAATAAGCTTTTTGTAAATCCTCGTCCTTATTTGCAAATTTCTCAAATAAGCTCAAAGCCTCAATGGTACTATTGTAATTTTCATCATCATAATAAACCATACCTGCGTCATAAAATATATCATAAAATCTTTCTTGCAACTGCTCGTCAGCATCTCTAAGATTCGTATAAAAATCTACAACAATATTGTTATAGGTCTCATTGTCACTTATATTCTTTAATGCATCATATTGCATTTCTAATGCAAAATTAGGATTTTTCTTATAAATAGAAGCTACACTATATGAAAGAGTAGGGTTTTCATCAATTAATTTTGTAAGTAATTCTTCTGCTTTATCTATTGATAAATTCATAATCACATCTTCATTGGTATTTTTATTTAAAACTACATCTACAAAAATTCCATATATAGACTCTGGTTTTGTTACTTTATTAATATAATTTTTTGCTTTCTCCGCCTCACCTATATTATATAAGGCATATGCAATTAACTCATTTAATCTATTTTCTAATTTATTATCAAATCTTAAATTTTCAATTTTTTCATATTCATTTATGGCCGCAACAAAATCATCATTATCAATATAAGCTTGTATATCATCTATAACTATATCACCAAAGTCATTTAATAAATCATTTTTGATGTTATCTTCTCCGACTAATGAGAGATAATCTAAAAAATATGTTTTAAAACCACTATTATCACCCTTTGAATATAGAGAGTTTAGTAATCTTGGATAAACCTTTTGAGTCAAATTATCAAAGGGTATATAGCTTGCATTATCTGTCGTAGATAATTCTTCCATTCTACCTAAGAAAGATTGATAATCGTTAAAACTATCTAATTCTTCTATCTCTTTATTAAGTTTTGCTAGAAGCTTATTTATCTTTATTTCTTTCCTTTTGTCTTCTATCTTTTTAATAAGCGCTTTTGCTTCTTTTTTATATTTTGTTAATGGGTAGTTATCTAATAACTCATTTAATAATCTTTCAGAATCATTTAGCGCACCTTCTCTAAATTTTTGTTTAGCTAATTTATATAAAATATCTTGTTTTTTATTATCAACATCATCAATAACTGAGCTAACAAGGTACTCACTCTCTATCTCTTTTGCAATCTCATAGGCATTTTCTAGTTTTCCTTCTTCATAATAGGCATTTAATAACATATATAATGCGCGAGCCCTAATATCCTCATTATCACTATCTAAAAGACTGCGCAAAAACTCCTCCCAATATTCCGTAGGATGTTCACCTATATGTTTTCTTGCGTAATTAAGGGCACATAAATAACCACCATCCCTTCTTGGATATTTATCTTTACATTCTCTTAATATTTTATTGCCTTTCTCTTTATTTCCCAAAATATTATTAATCTTTGCGCTTCTAAGCATTGCTTCATCAGCCTTCACATAGTCACTAAAATTATTAAATATATAATTATAGAAATCTAGCGATCTATTATACTTCTTTTTTCCTTCAAGCACTCTAGCAATTTCAAATAAAACATCGGGATCTTCAATCCCCAGTTGACCACTGTGAATAAAATCATAAAAGTAATTATATGCGCTATCATAATCCCCCATTCTTGAATATAAATATCCAATTCTATTGTTTATCTCGTAATTATCACCATATCTCTTAATATAATCCATATAAGTCTCTAGTGCTTTATCATACTGTGAAATATTTTCATATATTCTGCCAATTTTTCTTAAGGCCTCCTTTCTTTCATTTGTAGAAAAATCACTATCATAAATCTTTTTATATAAATCTAGTGCCTCATCGTAATTGTGGGATTTATAGGCTGCTTTGGCAGCATTTAATAAAGCTTGCTTATATCTAAAATAAAAGGGATATTTTTCTATAAATTCGCCAAATATCTCATAGGCTCTTTTGTAATAAATTGGTGATTTCTCACCTAATTTCATATAAACATCACCCATTTTGTAATATGCCTCAATAGCATAAAATCCGTCATGGTTTTCCTCTAAAAAAGCTCTAATCTCTTCTAATGCAACCTCATAATTTTTATTTTTTATCTTCTTTTCTATTTCAATTAGCTTATTTTCAAGGGTTTTATCTACTTCATTAATATCTGTGCCAATCATTTTTGGAGCATTAATATCGCTTTTTATTAATAGGCTATCAAATTTCCTTGATTTAGCTAATACTACATCTAAACCGTTATCTTGCTTTACTAAATAAATATCAACTCCCTTTTTTATATTAACTATTAAGCTTGACCTTTCATTGTCAATTGATTTAATAAATGGATTATCTGGAAGATTAACTATGTTTAACCTTATGGGGTTAATAAAATTTATAAACACCTTATTATCTTTCTCATAATAAGAATCTATATATTCTGGATTAACCTTTAACTGAAGCTCAGTAACATAATCATTCTTTCTTATAGTTATCTGCTGACTATTTGTAACACTTACTACTATAAATAAAAAAAATATGGATAGAAAAAAGTGAATTATGATTTTCATATGCTTAATTATATTATATAATTAATTGCTTTGCTAATATAAATTTATATAATGTATATGAGAGGCTATGGTTAATATAAATACATCTAAAGAATCGCAAATTGTTGAATTTATTATTGAAGGTAAAGAAAAACTTTACTTTGGAATAACTATCAATAAAGTTAGAGAGATAATAAAAATACCTAAAATAACACCTATACCCGATTCCCACGAAGCGGTATTAGGGTCTATTCTATACAGAAATGAAATAATAAGTATAATTGATCTACCTTTTTATCTTGGGTATAAAAAGGACAAAAAAATAGATAAAAATAAGGCAAAAATTATTGTAACCTATATTAATAGAAAATTAAATGGTTTTTTAGTAGATGATATAACCAGAATACATAGAATATCCTTACAAAATCTAGGTGATTATTCTTCCCTACCGGATCTAAAGCTTGCTGATGTTATATTGGGTGTAGTAAAAATTGAAGATCGCCTTGTTCAGCTTTTAGATTTTGAAAAAATTCTATTGGATATTAATCCACAAGAACTAGAAGATATTTCAGATAGCGAAAAAAACTCAAAGGATAAACTAAATAATAATAAATTAATTTATATAGTTGAAGACTCATCAACAATTAGGAAAATAGTTTCTAAAAAAATAGAAAAATCAGACTATAGAGTAGAATCCTTTGAAAACGCTGAACAAATGCTAAAAATTATTGATAAGAAAAAGCCAGATTTAATAATAAGTGATTTAGAACTGCCACAGATAAATGGTTTTGAATTAATAGAAATTATAAAAAATAATCCTTCAACTAAAAATTTACCTATAATTATAATGACCTCAATTGACACAGAAGAAAATAAAAAAAGGGCTTTACAGGCTGGTGCATCTGATTTTATTGGTAAAACTGATCTTAATTTTATTGTTAAAAAAATTGAAGATGTTTTACAGGAGGTTTATAGATGAAAAAATTATTAATTATTATAACAACTTTCATTACTATATCGTGCGCAACAAATACAAAACAATTGGAATATAGTATTGAAAATTTAAATAATGAAATAATAAACTTGCAGAGGACTGTGGCTGATCTCAGGGTTAATATTGATGAAATTGAAACAAATGTTTCAGAAAACTCAAAGAAAATTGAAACAAACTCTAGTACAATTGCTAATCTAAAAAATGATTTATCCTATTTTTCAAATGAGCTTTCACTATTAAAATCTAAAAAATACGAGAATGATTATGAAGAACAAAAAGATAGTAATGAGATAGTTGTTATTGAAGACGAGATCACAAACAAAAATACTATGTACACAAAAGCCTATGAACTTTACAATAATGGTGATTACAAAAATAGCATAGAAAAATTTAAAGATTTTTTAGCACTTTATCCAAATGATAGCTTATCTGATAATGCTCTCTATTGGATTGCTGAATCCTATTATGCGATGAAAGATTATAAAAAAGCTATAGATTTACTTAAAGAGCTAATTGATCGCTACCCAAAAGGGAACAAGGTTCCTGATGCATACCTAAAGATAACCCTATCTTATAAAAATCTTGGCGATAAAAAGAATGCACGTAACTATGCAACTAACTTAATAGAGAAATACCCAGATTCAAATGCAGCATCATTAGCAAATAAAATATTAAACAATTTGGAGTAGATTATGAATAAATATTGTTTAATTATATTTTTAATATTTATCTCAACATATCAATTATCATCAGCACAAGAAACACCCCCTATGTCAAATATTTACAAACAAAAATATTCACCAAAGGATACTGAAAGTCTCATAAAAAATCTAACAACCTTTAAACCACCTGAAGAAGAAAAAGAAGTTAGAAAAGAAGAAGAAATTAAAAAGGGTGTTTTTGAATTAACACCTTTAGATTATATTAAACTAGGTGAAACAAAAAGTACAGAAGAAATAAGAGAGCACAAAGAAAAAATTGATAGGGTTGTCTTAAAGTACCTTGACAACTTGACAAATGTAAATGATTTTTATGCAATATTAAGATCTAGGGAGCTACCCTATGATGTTATTGAAATAGAAGAAGGGAGAAATTATGGATCTCTTTACGATACTATATATATTAATGTTAACGCAGATGATAAGAGTAAAATAAATCTAGGTGATAAATTTATCATATTCCAACCACTGGGTAAACTTTCTATGAGCCACAGGCTTTATAAATCTGCAGCTATCGCAAAAGTGGCTGATATCGTTAAAAAAAGATATTGGTCTAAAGACATTATAGCAATAGCTAATATTATAGAATCATACGAACCTGTTGATATTGGTTTTAAAGCTAGATTATATAAGCGTCCCGAAATTAAAAAGATTATTGATACTAAGAATTATATTAGCAATATTAACGGTAAGATTGTGAAATTGACAGGTGAACAGAGATTTGCTGGAGCTGGTTACATGTGTATAGTAGATTTGGGATCAAATAATAACGTAAAACTAGGTGACGTGCTAGATATTATACGTATAAAAAAAGGTCCTGGCTTCAAGATCCCAAACAAATTAGGTGAAGCTCAAATAATCCATGTAGGAGAGGATTTCTCAACAGCTATAATACTTACAAGTGATTTAGAAATAACTGAAGGCGATTTAGTCACGCTATCAAAAGTAGCTGTATATCAATAGCCTATGATATTATAACCGCCATCTACAAATATAATCTCACCAGTAATTTTTTTAGAGAGATTACTAGCTAAAAATAAAGCGACATCTCCGACATCTTCTTTTGTTATTTCGTTCTTTAATGGGACCCTTTCAGCAAATTTTGAAAAAAGCTCTTTGAAGCCTTTTACCCCACTAGATGCTAATGTTCTTATAGGACCTGCTGAAATAGCGTTGACTCTTATATTCTTATTACCTAAATCAAACGCTAGATATCTAACCGATGCCTCAAGGGCAGCTTTTGCTATTCCCATTAGATTATAGTTAATAATCACCTTAGTAGATCCAAAATATGTCATAGTTATTATAGAACCACCCTTTTTCATCAGTTTATAAGCCCTTCTCGACAACGCAATTAATGAATAAGCAGAAACCGTTAAGGCAGTATTAAAACCTTCTTTTGAAACATCAATAACTGGACATTTTAAATCGCTTTCAGGTGCAAATGCTATTGAATGAACTAATATATCAATATTATCAAATTTTTCTTCAACAATACTAAATGTTTTATCGATTTCATCTTCGTTAGTTACATCACATTTAATAGAAAACTCAGCATCTAGTTCTTGAGCAATGGGATCTATCCTTTTTTTTAGATTATCTGCTCCATAAGCAATACCAATAGCAGATCCCTCTGATTGTAATTTTTTTGCAATACCATATGCAATTGATCTGTTGTTTGCAATACCAAATATAAGTGCTTTTTTATCTTCCAATAAGGCCATTTTCTTACTAACGTTTTGAAAATTGAGGGCTTTTTCTTGCCTTTGGCTTTCCATATTTCTTTCTCTCAACCATTCGCGCATCCCTAGTTAACAACCCTTTATCTTTTAATAATTTCCTATACTCTTCATTGTAGCTAACCAATGCCCTAGCTATGCCTAGTCTTATAGCTTCTGCTTGCCCAGTTAAACCGCCGCCCTTAGTATATATATTAATATCAAACATATTGTGTAGATTTAAAACCTCTAAAGGTTTTAAGACGGCTAACCTGTAACCCTGTCTTGTAAAATATTCATCATTTGACTTACCATTTATAGCAATACTTCCATTTCCTGGTCTTAAAAATACCCTTGCAATTGATGTTTTTCTCCTGCCTGTCCCATAAAAGTAATTATTCATATTTCCCCCTGGCAACATTAATAGCTATAGGCTTTTGTGCACTATGTGGATGAGTATCACCCCTGTATACTTTAAGCTTTTTTAACATCTTTCGCCCCATCCTATTTTTAGGCAGCATACCCTTAACAGCTCTATATATTACATCCTCAGGATGTTTTAAAAGCATATTCTCTAAATTCTTTTCTTTTAAACCGCCAAGATAACCAGAATGTTTATAATATTTTTTATCTGATAATTTATTCCCTGTAAAAGCAACCTTCTCAGCGTTTACAACGATTAAAAAATCACCAACGTCTATATTCGTTGAATATATTGGTTTCGTTTTACCCATCAAGATAGTAGCAATCTTACTTGCAAGCCTACCTAAAATAACGCCTTCTGCATCTATTAAATACCAACTTTTTTGAATATTATTTACTTTTGGCAATGTTGTCTTCATTAGTAACCCCAGCTATTTATTATATAATTAGTAGTCAAATGATAATCAAAAAAACTTATAAGTCAAGACTTAAAAACCCTTTCTTCTCTCTTTGATCTTTAATGCTCTACCTTTCAAATTTCTTATATAATAGATTCTAGATTGTCTAACTTTGCCTGCCCTTACAACTTTTATACTCTCAATTAAAGGTGAATACAGAGGAAATATCCTCTCAACGCCAATCTTACCAGACATCTTCCTAACTGTAAAAGTAGATGAAAGACCATTGTTATGCTTCCTTATGACAATTCCTTGGAAAGGCTGAATTCTTTCCTTTCCACCCTCTGTTATTCTAAAATTTACAACAATAGTATCACCTGATCTAAAGGACGGGATATTCTTATTTTTAAATTCCTCTTCTATAGCATCTATAATTTTATCTCTCATCAAAACACCTCCTTAATACAATCCACCAAAAATCCTATCTAATAGAATTGCTATTGCACTTCTAACAGATAAATGATTAAAAGAAGCTAACCCTTCAATTGGCTCTAATATATAATCCACACTTTTTAGGAAATCATCAGTAAATCCCCATCCTGTCCCAAAAAGTAGCAATACATCACGATTTATTAGAATATCAAAAAATTTATCGATGTCAATAAATTTTTCAACAATATTATCTCTTTTTTTCGCTGTTGTTGCCACAAGTATTGGATCACTCCCCTTCTCTTCTTTTATTTCTTTTATTACCTCTAGTAATGATTCTCTAACCTCTAATTGCTCAAAAGCCTCTTTTCTATTACTATTATAACAGCTGCCAAAACCATTAATCCAATGTTTTAATACCCTACGCGCAATATCTCTCTGAGATTTAACGGGATTAATTAAATAAAATTTATTAACATTATAGGTTTTACAAGTTCTAGAGATATCATGTAAATCTATATTGGTTATAGCTGTTACAACAACATTATTTTTCTTATCCTTCATCGGATAGTGCATCAGTGCTATACTTAGATGCTTTGTTACATATGTTAAAAACTCATCCTTTACACCTTCAAAGAAATTGCCACTTTTTAAAAATTCACTTTTTAGCAGATCTCTTCTGTTTTTTAATGTATTTAGAAAGGCTTCTCTTTTTCTCCAACGATCAATTTCAGCATGATTGCCACCAATTAAAACCTTTGGCACTTTTTCATTTTTAAATTCATAGGGCCTTGTATATTGTGGATATTCTAAGCCTCCTATCGTGAAAGATTCTTCTTTAACTGAATTTTCATCACCTAAAACTCCCTTAACATAGCGCGATATTGCATCTATCATCGTAGCTGCAGCAAATTCACCCCCAGATAATATAAAATCACCAATTGAATATGTTTCATCAACGAGTAGTTTTCTTATTCTTTCATCAACACCTTCATACCTACCACATATAAAAGTAATGGCTTTACAATTAGCCAATTTCTTAGCGCTGTTATCATCAAATTTTTTACCTCTTGGATCTAATAATATTACATTAGATTTTACCTTTTCGTTTATATATTTGACAGCATTATAGATTGGCTCAACCTTCATTACTAATCCAGGTCCACCACCATATGAATAGTCTTCTGTTACCCTGTGTTTATCTAGTGCAAATTTACGTAGGTCAACTATATTTATATTAATTATCTCCTTTTCTATGGCTTTTGATATAACACCATAAGAAAAGATATTATCAAATAAATTAGGGAATATTGTGATAATATTAAATGTTATGCTTGACAAGACCTTCTCTTTTCACTTTCATTTTATTTTCTTTAAAATCTACACTCAATACATGATATTTATTATAAGATATTAAATAAAAAAAATTGTTGTTAATTATTTTAAATACAATATTTCT
>JAXHVM010000072.1 GCA_034189185.1 Deferribacterota bacterium | reverse complement strand
AGGTAACCAGTGTTAAAATAACAACATTAGTAGATAACTATATTGATCTATTCTTGCCTAGCACAAAAAAAGTAAAAAGAGCACCTTTAATTTCTGATGGAAGCAGACCTGGTGGTTTACTCGCTGAGCATGGATTATCTTTATTAATAGATGTATTCAACGAATCAGAACATCATCAAATTTTATTTGATACAGGTATGACTGACATCCCACTACCCTATAATTTAGAATCCATGGGTATTAATCTAGATAATGTTGAAGCTGTTGTGCTAGGGCACGGCCATCCTGATCATTTTGGTGCGTTAATAAGAATATATAGAGACCGCCTAGTTCCTAGACATGCCCCACTTGTAATTCATCCTGAAGCCTTTAAACAAAGATTAAATGATTTTGGTGGTCATATAAGGATTTTAAAAAGATTAGATAAAACAACCTTAAATTTTTTAGGTGTCAAGATTCAAGAAAATAGATCTCCAATATTATTAGGAAATAATACAATTCTAATCACAGGTGAGATTGAAAGGGTAACAGATTTTGAAAAAGGTTTCCCCCCGGCACGTAAAATAGAAGATGGACAAATTAAGCCAGATACTGCTATTATAGATGAACAGTCACTTGTTATAAATGTTAAAGATAAAGGTCTTGTGATACTCTCCAGTTGTGGTCATCCAGGCATCATTAACACTATTTTATATGCTCAAAAACTCACAGGTGAAAAGAGGATATATTTTGTCATGGGCGGTTTTCACTTGACAGGTCCTATATTTGAACCATTAATTGAGCCAACAATAACTGAAATGAAAAAATTTAATCCTGAAATAGTAGTTCCCACACATTGTACAGGATGGAAGGCAATTAATGAATTTGCTAAGGAAATGCCAGACAAATTTATTCTTAATAGTGTTGGAACAAGCTATATATTGTAAAATATTAATATTAATCAAATAAGCTTATTATATACAATTCTAAAGATCCTTTTTTGAGGGGATAAAGGGCACTAATATTAAGAGAAATACAAAGATATAGGAAAGTATTGCAAATATATGATTATATCCAAGCATAGCAGCCTGTCTATTGATTTCGCCTTCTAATAGCTTTACAGTAGAACAATTAGGGATGTTTATGACGTTTGCATGTTCAATGCCATCTTTAACCGTGTCTAGCCAATTGGTAGTATGTATATTATAGAGGTTTACATTATGCACTATCATTGCCCTATAATGGTTTACCCCTCTATCAGCTAGGGTTGCAAATACTGCTATGCCAATACTACCAGCAATTTGCCTACCAAGATTATAAAGCCCACTCGCTGCTTGAATATCAGAACCTTTTACTTTTGACAAGGCAATTGTACTTAAAGAAACGAATAATAAACCAAAACCAATACCTTGTATAAATTGAGGCCAGAATATGCCCCAAAAATCAACATATAAATTCATGCGAGAGAGCTGATAAAAACCTAACGCAGAAAACATCAGTCCTGTTGCAATAATAATCCTTGGTCCAATTTTTTCATAATATGCACCAGCTAAATACATTACTAATATCATTGAAATTGCTCTTGGCATTAAAGCAACACCTGTAGTTATTGGTGGATAGTCTAGTAATTCCTGTAAAAAAAGTGGGATTACAAATAAAACAGAAAGTAGAGCCATTTGAAGCATGCTCGATATAAATGTACCAATACTCAACATAAAATTTCTAAACAATTTTAGGTCAACTGCGGGCTTTTTTGTCATAAGCTCTCTAATTATAAAGGTAATTATCCCAATTATTGCAATAACAAATAGTGTTTTTATATAATTAGAAGAAAACCAATCTTCATGTTCGCCCTCTGCAAGCATAATTTGCAGCGCACTAAACCCAATTGTCATAAAAATGAGCCCTGGTATATCAATATAACTTCGCTCTCTTTTTATATATGGTGGATCCTCTATAAATTTATACACCAAAAAGGTTGCAATAATACCAAAGGGAATATTTATATAAAATACCCATTTCCAATTGAAATATTCAACCATATAACCACCAATAACAGGTCCAACTGCAGGACCTATTATTGTCCCCATACCAAAAATACTCATAGCTAAGCCTTGCTTGTTTGAAGGAAAACTTTCCCTAAGAACAGACTGAGCTATTGGTATTAAAGCACCAGCGCCAATACCCTGAAAAATTCTCAATATTACAACTATTATTAGGTTATCAGCATATATATAAATCAAAGATGATAAAGTGAATGTGGCAACTGAAAAGAGATAAAAATTTTTCCTTCCTACCCATTTGCTAATAAGTGGTATTATAGGCATTATAATAATTCGTGCTAAAATAAAACCCGTTGATACCCAGGTTATTTCTTCAATTGAGGCGCCTAAATATCCTCTCATATATGGTATTGCTACATTAACACTGCTTGTATTGATAGTACTCATCATAGAGCCTAATAGTACAGTTATACTAATAATAAATAGATATTTATTTTGTTTTTGATCCATTTATATTAAATTGACTTATAATAAACAATCTGTCTAGAAAAAATTATATCTAGATATTTGTTGGCAATAGAGCTGAAAAAAGCTAATTAGGATGTGTTAATTTAAATAAATTAAGTATAATATATAATAAAAAAGCACACGGCCCCCCTTTTCTAATTAATAAAGAGCCGTGTGAAGCATGTTTTTTACTTAAATGGTATTATAGTATATCTATAGCCCATTTGTTGTAAAGTCTTACCTAAGTTTTGTAATGCCATTGGTGTCATTGATTCACCAGTATTCTCGCCTCCGGGATTAACAGGTTGAACAGGTATAATAGTTGCTTCTGATTCGTTATCAGCCACCTCTTCAGTTTCACCTGGTTGTTCCTCTTCTGCTGTTTCCTCTGTTTCACTAGGTTGCTCTTCCTCAGCTAATTCTTCAGTTTCGCCAGGTTGTTCTTCACCTGCCACCTCTTCAGTTTCTTCAGCTTGTTCTTCTTCAGCCACCTCTTCAATTTCACCTGGTTGTTCTGATGGCTGTTCTAGTGGTGGCAATAATCCAGTGGTAGCTTCGTCAACCTCTCCTTCAGTTGGTGGTGTCATACCTTCTTCATCCGGTGGTGTAGTCTCTTCTCCAGCTACAGGTGGCACGACTTCTTCATCAGGCGCTTGTGTCATCTCTTCTTCAGCAGGTGGTGTGACACCTTCTTCAGTTGGTGGCATATAACCAATCCCTTGTTCAGTACCACCTAAATCTCCTGTTTCTTCTATAGGTGCTTCCTCTTCGGGTGTCTCTATTCCCAAAAGTGATCTAATAAATCCAATTATTCTAGATATTATTCCACCATTTGTTGCAGTTGAAGCAGTCTCTTGTCCAGTTGAAGCTGATCCTTGTACGGCTTTTCCTTTTACACCAGGTGCATAAACAAAAAGCAGGGCTTTGTTGTTTAATTCTCCTGATTCTACAGATCTAACCGCCTTATTATAGCTCATATTCTTAGCACCTTTGATAGGCAATTTGTCCAACCCACCTTCAGTCAAGTTAATTAAACTAGTCTTATCTAGTTGTGAGAGTGCTAAATTTTCAGGTAGGGCTACCATAAGATAGGCCTTTGTGCTACCCTCTGATATTCTTGTTGCATATGCATTTGATAATATCATTGGGCACGTTAAGATAAGGGTCAATAAAATTGTTATCACCCCTTTGATAGATTTCATCATACATACCTCCATTTTCTTTTTATAAGGGCGCCCTTTATTTAGAGATCAATTGTTGAATATAAAGTTCAAAAAAATAAAAATTTTTTTATAATAATATTTTAAATAATTTAGATTATATAAAAGTGTGTTTAATTAAAGATAAATATATAGGCTATGAAACTAATAGACCATTTGCTATTTCTTTTAACCCACTAAAGACAAAAGAAGAACTTTTATGCACTGATTCATTATCTAATTGAAATAAATATTTAATTACATTATCTAAATTATACCTCTCTTCTACCTGCTTTCTAGAAGCATACCTCATATTGTTATATGCAAAGGGATTTTCTCTTATTAATAACATTAGTTTTGACAGCTCTGTTACCCATAGATTTATATCAATATCCAAAGCATAGCCAGTTACATTTTCTTTTATTATCTCCTTAGGACCACCAACTTTAGAAACTAAAGCAGGCAAACCACTTGCTTGAGCCTCTAACACTGCCATCCCAAATGTGTCAGTAGTGCTTGGAAATAGAAAAATATGTGAATTACTATATATATTATTTATTTCACTATGTAAAAGTCTGCCTAGAAATTTTATCTTTTTAGAGGCATATTTATTTTTATATTCCTCAAAATCTGGACCATCACCAGCTATATATAATACAAAATCATATTTTGTTTTACTTTCTAATTTACTGACAACCTTAAAGAGAAATTCTAAATTCTTGTCCTTTGAGATGCGACCACTATAAAGTAATTGTATTTGATCTTGTTTATAATCTTTCTTAATCTTTGCAAATGAAAATTTTTTTAGATCAACCCCTCTTCTAAAAATACCAATATTTTCTGTGTTATAACCTCTTTCTTTCAATATATTAATATACTCATATGTGGGGACTAAGAGATTGCTTGAAAGGTTATAAAACCACTTCATATATGAATCAACTATCCTCACAATATGTTTATCATCTGTAATTTTATCCACCTCTTCAGCAAAATCAGTATGATAAATGTTTATAGAGGGAATATTTAATAACTTTGCCATCATTATTCCGATAAAACCCATAGGACCTGGCGTTGATATATATATCTCAGTTGGGTTATATCGGTATACCTCTTTTAACACATTGAGTAATGACGGAACTTTTATTATTAATGACTTATAGTAAGGGAGTGTAAAATCATATATAGGTTTTATTATTTTAACATTTTTAGGTAATATTTCATTTGATTCTCCTTTCTTAAGGGATGCAAATAATAATAAATTATAATTTTCTTTATTTGCTTTATTTGCAATTGTTCTTAAGGTTGTAGAAACCCCATTTAAATCAACTAAGGTATCAGTAAACCAAAGAATTTTCTTCTCACTTTTTTTATCAATATTTTTATTGAAAGATTTTTGTAGTTTGTTTAGCAATGTTCTATCTTGATACATAAACTTAAAAGAAGATAAAAAGGGTGTAGCTAATAATATACCGGGGAAAGAAGAGGATAATGTTTTAACAATATCTACTAAATTAAAATTCTTAAGGTCTGTGTCTATTGATTTTAAAACTGATGCCATATATTGATCAACAATAAGAGCAACCTTATCATAGAGATAATCAATTTTTTCATCAATATCTAGAGTATGAATCTTATCTAAATCATCTATAATTTCTATAAATGATCTAGTAAAACTATTGTCATTCTTTCTTAATGAGTGCCTAAATTTACGTAGCCTCATTTTATCAAAGAAAGACAGTCTCTCTTTTTCAAATATATATTCTGTAAATTCAGAGAGAGCAGATTTTGCAAAATATGTGCTCTTACTTTTTGCAAACTCATAGGCAACTTTATATATAGTAAAGGCAAAACCCTCAAAATTATTTTCTCTACCCTCAGCATAGGTTTTTTTATTTTTTAATGCCTCTATAAAGGTTTTTTTGTCAACAGCTTCCTTTGAAACGGTATAGGTTTTGCCAATAAAAATACCAGCGTGGTCATCTGAACCACCAGTATATCCCTTGATCCATGAATTTTCGCTAAAGGGCATAATATCATATTTTTTTGATAAATTATTAATATCTGAAGGTGTCAAGTTGTCTAAAATATCTTTTAATACTATATTGTTTAATGGGTTGCGACCACCATTTATTACCTCAAAATTATCAAATAACAAAATTAACTTCTTAATCTCATCAATAGTTAGCCTATTATTTATGTTAAATGTTGCATGAGCAACTGAATGCGCTATATTCTCTTCTTTTATGTAATCGCGTAAATTATAAATATTATCTCTAATTTGCTGAATTTTTCTAAATTGTTCTTCCCTTATATCATACAATAAAAGATGTATTTTACAGCCATTTTCTGGGAAATAGGTGGTTGACTCTACACCGACAATAACTCTATCAGGATATTTTTTCTCTAATTGTAAAGCACCATCAATCCTGTTATGATCTGTTATTACAACCAAGTCCATACCCCTTTTATTTATAGCAGTATTATATAAATAAAAGGGATCTGTATAGGATTCAGAGGTACCAATCTTTTGCAAAAGCCATTCTGATGGCCTCTCTGAATACTTTGTATGCACATGCATATCAACCTTTATCATTATAACCCCTCCTTTGCTTAATTGTAATATAGTCTGAGATTGTTATAGAAATATTATAAACATGTAAAAAAACATTAAATTTAGTTTAATTGTTTGTTTTAAATTAAAAATTCATATAAGCTTGCTCAAAAAATAAATTAATGGAGAAATAATTTGGATATAAACTTTATATTCTCAAAGGAACTTAAGCAGTCAAAAATATTTATATTAAATTTAGAGGATATTGCACATCTTTTAAAAAAATCTTTGAATAATTCTATATTATACAACGATAATTGCGCAGATTTTAATATAGAATTTTTGCAAGTTAATGATTTAAACACAAACTTCAAAATTAATTACAACTCAATAATAAAAAGGCTAAACATTATAGGCAGATCACCTATAGATATAATATATGGTACATACTTTTTTCTAAGTGAAATCTTAAATTTTTTCTTTTTACATCCTGAAGAGATAAGCATACCACAATATAAAGATTTAAGTTTCTTGAAGAGTTTTAATTTTGAAGGGGAAGCAAAATTGAGTACAAGAGGAACACATCTTCATACGTTACACCCAATAGAACTAGCCCATTTTCTCTATGAAGAGAATGCAAAACATTTAAAATATATTGAAAACTATATTAAACATCTAGTAAGAACTGGTAATAATACCTTCCAATTCTATCTATTAGAGAAAACAAACTTAAGAGGTTTTGCTAATCATTTAAAAGATATAATCCCTTTTGCCCATGATAGAGGTGTAAATGTTGGTATTATGTTATCACTTTTTAGAGTCCAACAATATTCCTATAAATTGGTCAATCCATTTAAATGTTTTAACCTTTTAGATGATTGTAAGAGAAAATTAGATATGATCCTTGAAATTCCTTTTGACTATGTTGTAATTGAAACCCCCTTAGGCGAATTCTTGCCTGATCTAATGAAAATAATACCTAAAACTATAAAAAAAATTGAAGACTATATAATAAATAAAAAAAGGACCCCCCTTTATTATTCAAAACATATTGTAAGAAAGGACCATTCAATAATGGAGCCAATTAACAAGCTTAAAAGTAATAACGAATCTCAGGCTGGCTTTCTTTTTAGAACAGTAATGTGCTACTCCTTGATAGATAAAGAGATTAATGCCTATGAGAATAAGAATTTTTTCTTTGTCTATAAAAATATGGAAAAATACGCTGGCAAGAAAAAGATTTTATTCTGGCCAACAGCAGCTTATTGGGTAAGCTTTGATAATTCAATTCCACTATTTTTAATGCCCTACTTTAGGGCTAGATGTTTAGATGTAGAATTATGTAAAAAACTAAAGATTGATGGCCATATTATTTTCTCTTCAGGTTTTGAGTGGGGAGGATTCTTAGTTGAATTAGCAACCTCTAACTATTTATGGAGCTTAATACTAGATGAAACAAATATAAACAATAACCCCTTCTATTTGTTCAAAAAATTAACCCTCAGAAATGATGGGCTTTTTAAAATAATCAGGGATATTTATAGTTTATTAAATTATTATTTAATAACTAAAAATTATTTGCCTTACATAACCGGTGAGGACCCATTTATCGAATTTCCACTCTTTAATTATACCTTTCAGCCCCGTCCTAAATACTCACTAAAATATGCAAGAAGAAATATAAAAGATAGTGAAAAAATAAATTTAATAAAAGTGTTGCAGGATTTAGAATCTTGTAAAATAAAAATTGAAGATAAGCTAAAAAACTATAAAAATATTCTAAATAATAATTATAATTATACTAATAGTTACAAGATACTAGATGAGATATATAAATATATACAAGTACTAGTTTTTAGAATTAAACATAGAATATATATATATTATGCGGCACTAATAGCTAACAATAGAAAAAAACTCCCTTTTAGAGGTAAGATTTTTTTAGTTAGAGCAAGAAAGACAAGAAAAGAGGCAAAAAAAATAATTGAGGAAGTTATAAAAAATTTTAGATATGACAAATACTATATTTATGAAAAAAGGGCAAATAAAACAGCCTATGATTTTTCCTATTTCTACCCAGCATACTCCTTATTTTTTTGGGAGAGAGAAGAACAAAAAATACTAAATAATAAATTTAATCCTCTTTTTATGAAACTTTGGAATTTCTCAAAGATTATTGGATTAAAATGATTCCAACAACCATTCAAAAAATTAATTACTAACCTCATTGAAGTTATCATACCTTAGTTGCTGATCCATAAAGCTTTCAGTATTGTCAACCCTAACTTTTCCTTCTTTATCTAAATATAATCTTGAATGTATCATAACACTGTACTGTGGTATACCGTATCTTTCTTTCACCTTATTATATCTCTCAACAACTTCATCCCTAAGCTCAGTATCCAAATATTGGCCATAGGTTTCTATCAGCCTCTTTGCAGCATTTGCATCTGCCTCAGATTTTATTCTTTGAACCTCAGCCAAAAGCTTAGAGACACCTTGCCTCATTCCATCTATATCATTTACAACAAAATAGGTCTTCCCATCAATAACCTCTTGACTAACAGCCTCTGTATTATCCATAAGGTACCTTACTATCATATTTTCAGCAGCTCTGTGTGCCTCTTGAATCTTTGTAGCATTGGGAAAATCTTTTAGCATCACAAGTGTACTTCTAACAAAATCTCTATAACCAGCAGCTGCTGCTTCTTTTGATAAAATACCCATTTCGGCAGTCTTTGGATCTAACATGTTCCACAAAGCAGTCAAATCTGCCCTAGCCTCTTCTAATGTATTATAATAACCACCTATTACATCGCTGGGGTTAATATCTTCTTTGCCTAGCGCCATCTTTCCGCCACCATGACCTGTTATCTCATGAAAATAAACAAGCACCTTATAGGCCTCATTGTCATACTGTAGAGCATAATCAACCTCATTAGGTAGGGCAAATTCCTCCAAAACATGAGAACCAAAAGATTTATCATAGCCCTTATTTATCGCATCTGTTGTATTTACAATTTGAACAGCTTTTGATCCATAATTATCTCGCAGATAAGCTTCGTTAGGCAAATTTATACCACTAATACAGCACGTTTGTGCA
>JAXHVM010000071.1 GCA_034189185.1 Deferribacterota bacterium | reverse complement strand
ATTCTCTTTAAACTTAGAGGCTGTCTCTGTATACATTTTAAGGCTAACCGTATTTGGAACCCCAATTATCTGAAAGTTGGGATTACCAGGGTTTATGAGGGGACCCACATAATTAAATATTGTTGGGTGATTCAATCTTTTTCTAATCTCTTTTACCTTATGCATAGCTAATTGATATTTTGGGGCATAGAGGAATAGAAAATTGTGTTTGTTAAAATATTTTTTTGCACTATCACCCTCTAAATCTATCTTTATCCCAATCTCTTTAAAGATATCAGCTGAGCCTAATAGGCCACTCCTTGAGTGATTACCATGCTTTAAAACAGGATATCCCAAAGTAGATAAAACAATTGAAACTGCTGATGATATATTTATTGTTTTTTTACCATCTCCACCTGTGCCACAGGTATCTAATGCAAAATTAGTACCATGATCAACTTTTTTTGAGTGTCGCCTTAAAAATATCACTGTCTCATAGAGCTCTTCAGCTGTAATACCCCTTTTATACATACTAATTAAATAGTCCTTGATAAAAGCCTCATCAAGTTCATTATTTATTAATAGTTCTAAAAAATTGTAAATATTTAAACAGTTCTTTTTATTATCTATTTCTTTCATATTAATAGCCCTCGCATATATCTATAAAATTTTTTGCGATAATTTTACCATTTTTAGATAAAAAGGATTCAGGATGAAATTGAACACCAAATAGAAGTAAATCCCTATCTTCAAAACTCATTGCCTCATTATCACAAATTGAGCGGGATGTAACATAATCATCATCTGCCTCTACAACAAGGGAGTGATAGCGAACAACCTCAAACTCATTATCAATGCCTTTTAGTATTAATGAATCTTTTATCTTTCTCACCTTGTCAACCTTGCCATGACGTATCAATTTTGATCTTCTAATTGTATATCCCTGATTAAAACAGATTGTCTGCATGCCTAAACATACGCCCAATATAGGCAGCCTCCCTTTATATTTATCTATATATTTTATACTATTTAAGGATTTTGATGGGTGTGAAGGACCAGGGGAGATAATTATCCCCTTTAAACTAGGTTCCTCAATCAAGGGTGCATCATTTTTTACAACTTTGCAATCTACACCAATATTAAAAAACAAAGTATAAAGATTATAGGTAAAGGAGTCATAATTATCTACTATTAAATACATCTTTTTCCTCCCCACTAGATAAGCTATTAATTGTTACAGTTAAAGCCCTTAATTTATTTTCAACCTCACAAAATTCCTTATGGGGGTCACTATCATATACTATCCCTGCACCAGCCCTTAAAACCACAGAAGTATTATCTATTAACGCCGATCTTATTATTATAGCAGAATCTAGATTGCCCCCATAAGAGAAATAACCTGCACAACCTGCATAAAACCCCCTCGGGGAGCGCTCCACCTCATCTAACAATTCCATTGCCCTAACCTTAGGTGCTCCACTTACTGTACCAGCTGGAAAGGTTGATAAAAAAAGCTCAACCGCACTTATCCCTTTTTTCTTTATCCCTTTAACCTCTGAGACAATATGCACTACATGGGAATAATCCTCAACGGCAAACGCCTTTGTAACCTTTATGCTTTTTGGATCACACATAATAGATAAATCATTGCGAGCTAAATCTAATAACATTAAATGCTCTGATACCTCTTTTTCATCTTTCAATATTTCCTCTTTTACTAATCTAATAGGTCTATCCTTTGGATATGTCCCTGCAATAGGTTTAAGCATTGCCTTACCACCTGTAATCTTTAGATGAGTCTCAGGTGATGAACCACATATAACAAAATCCTTAAACTTTAAATAAAACATATAGGCTGAAGGATTTAGATTTCTTAGCCTTCTATAAAATAAAAGGGGGTCAATAGCGCCATTAATCGTATATTTATTAGATAAGACAACTTGTATCAGTTCACCTTTCTCAATCTGATCCTTTAAATAATTAACCCTTTCTTTAAACTCATTGTACTCAAAATCTTTTACAATATTGTCTATTTTAAAATTTATATCTGTTTTGGCATTCATTATAATATTGTTTGCATTACTGATAAAACCCTCAAGTTCATCAAGAGAATTAGAGGCCTTTCTAAAATCATCCTCTAGATAACCACTTTTTTTAAGGGATGCTACTGCATACATCTTACCCTTGTGATTATCATAAATAAAAAAGTCCTCAACCTCCAAAAAACCCATTATAGGCCTATCTTTTTCAATATTATTCAGTTTCTTTCTCAAATAAGGGGTATAGTTTATCATATCATAGCCTACGAAACCTACTAACCCCCCAAAGAAATCACCTATCCTTGGCTTACAATACACCTTTTCTTCTAATTTATCCCTAATTAGACTAAAGGGATCACTGCTCTCGCTAATTTTATTAAATTTACTATCATAGGTCTTCAACCTGTCACCTTGAAAAAAGTGAACATATTTTATATGAAAGCCAAAATAGGTATATCTTGAAAGCTTTTTCTTCAGATTTGCACTCTCTAACATAAAATAAAAGGGATTATCCCTATTTTTATATATTATCCCAAGAGGGGTATGTAGGTCACCCTCAATTTCTCTAATAAAGACAAATCTATCATATCTTTTATAAGCTTTTACAAAGTCATCATATTTTAAGGCTATCATTTTACACTCCTATAAAAAAGGCCCACTTTAAGTGGGCCTTTATGCATAAAAAAAGGCCCTGTGGTTACCACCACAGGGCCTTGCACATCTATAGTTCTATGGTGGCAACCTAATATTTATCTATAAGCCACCACCAATTATTTCTCATTTTTTTATTTAACAACTCATTCATTATTTAAATATATAATATATAAAATATTATTTGTAAAGAAAAAATTATTTACCTACAACCTTAGCCTGGGAACCACAACATTTCTTATATTTCTTACCACTACCACAAGGGCATGGGTCGTTTCTTCCAACTTTTTCAGCCCTCCTTCTAACAGGCTCTTTCTTTTCTTCCTTCTCTTGTCCAGTGTTGAAAACATCTTTCTTCTCTTCCCTATAAGATCTTCTCCTTTCTTCAAGTCTTATATCTGACTCTTGTCTTAACTCTACATGACATAAGAAGGAGACAATCTCCTCACGCACCCTTGTCATCATCTCTGTAAAAAGGGCATAGGCCTCTTTCTTATATTCAATCAAAGGATCCTTTTGACCATATCCTCTAAGGCCAACAGAATCTCTTAGGTAATCCATTGAAAGCAAGTGGTCTTTCCACTTAGAATCAAGGATATTTATCATAATAAAGCGTAAAAATTTTGTATAATTCTCCCCCAAAAGTTCTTTTTTAACCTTTAGGTAATCTTTAACCTTTTCAAATAATTTATCGTTAAAGCTATTAACGTTTTTTCCATTAACATTATCTAGCTCAATATCCTTTATATTAAAAATTCTTTCTATCTCATTTTTAATAGCTTTATAATCTTGATCTAATTGACCCTGAATATATCTTTCACTTAGGCTTGAGATAACATCGCCTAACATTTCATCTAAGATAGGCTCTAAATCATCTTTCTCTAAGATGTTGCGTCTCAGCGAGTAGACAACCTGCCTTTGTACATTTGCTACATTATCATATTCTAACAAGTGCTTCCTTATCTCAAAGTGCATAGATTCAATCTTTTTCTGAGCTCCTTCGATAGCCCTTGAAATCATAGGGTGTTCAATAGGCTCACCCTCCTTGATCCCAATCTTATTCATAATATAAGAAATCTTCTCTGAGCCAAAGATTCTAAGAAGATCATCCTCTAATGATATATAGAAGCGTGATGAACCTGGATCACCCTGCCTACCGCTTCTGCCTCTAAGCTGGTTATCTATCCTTCTTGCTTCATGCCTCTCTGTGCCAACAATATGTAGTCCACCAAGTTCTACTACCCCTTCTCTCAATTTAATATCTGTTCCACGACCAGCCATATTTGTTGCTATTGTAACTGCACCTTTCTTGCCAGCCTCAGCTATAATAGCTGCTTCCTTTTCATGATATTTTGCGTTTAATACTTGGTGTTTTATCCCTTTTCTGCGTAATAAGCTACTTAGATACTCAGATTTTTCAATTGATACAGTTCCCACAAGAACTGGTCTACCCTGTTTGTTAAGCTTTACAATCTCTTCTACAATTGCATCGAATTTTTCTTTAGTAGTTTTATAAATAACATCGGGCAAATCCTTTCTAATCATTGGTTTATGTGTTGGAATTACTATAACATCTAAATTATATATTTCTTTAAATTCAGCTGCTTCCGTATAAGCAGTACCTGTCATACCTGCAAGTTTTTTATACATCCTAAAATAATTTTGAAGCGTTATAGAGGCTAAGGTCTGATTTTCATTTTCAATAGGTACGTCTTCTTTGGCCTCTAAAGCTTGGTGTAACCCTTCAGAGTATCTTCTGCCGGTCATCAATCTCCCTGTGAACTCATCAACTATAATTACCTTGCCATCTTTAACAACATAGTCTTTATCAATCTTAAAAAGTGCATGGGCTTTTAGGGCATTATTTACAAAATGAAGGGTATCTATATTTTTTACATCATAAAGATTGTCTATACCAAGAGCTTTTTCAACCTTATCTATACCAGAATCAGTTAGTTTAACCTGTCTTGCCTTTTCATCAACAGTATAATCAACGTCTCTTTTTAGGGGTCTTACAATCTTATCAATTTTATAATAAAAACTAGTGGTTTCATCTGTTGGGCCGCTAATAATCAGTGGTGTCCTTGCCTCATCGATCAAGATATTGTCAACCTCATCTACAATAGCATAGTTTAAATCCCTCTGAACATAATCCTCTAAATTATACTTCATATTATCCCTTAAATAATCGAAACCAAACTCACTATTTGTTCCATAAACAATATCTGCTTTGTAGACATCCCTTCTATCAGCTTCAACAAGCTTTGTAGTAAAAGTTTCTTCATCTTCCCACTCTACCAAATAGGATGTCTCATGTTGTAAGACACCTACATCTAAACCTAAAAATTTATATATAGGGCCCATCCATAAGGCATCTCTCCTTGCTAAATAATCATTAACTGTAACTAGATGTCCTCCCTTACCACCTAAAGCATTAAGATATAAAGCAAGGGTGGCAACCAAGGTTTTACCTTCCCCTGTCTTCATCTCAGCAATTTTTCCTTTATGTAATACATAACCACCCATAAGTTGAACGTCAAAATGTCTAAGCCCAATAGTCCTTTTGGACACCTCCCTAACTACTGCAAATGCAGGCACTATTAATTCATCTAGCGATTTACCTGCCTCAAGTTCTTTTCTCAAAGCTTTTGTTGTCTCCATTAGTTCACTGTTAGATTTATTCACCATCTCATCTTCAAGACTGTTTATCTTATCCACAAGAGGTCTAAGCTTCTTTAAATATCTATTATTATAGCTGCCAACTATTTTATTAGCTATAAACTTAATCATAATTCACTCCCACTTCTTTTTATTGTCTCAGTTCTATAGATTAACCAATATATAAAACCCAATATAAAGATTGCACTTAATACATATATTGTTGATACATCAATCATTTTATGCTGTAATGTTAATATAAGCAAATCTCTAATATATGCAATAAGGGCAACCCCTATAAAAATAGACAACCTAAATTCACCACCCTTTATAAGCTGTACTTCTGTTCTAATAAGCTCAGTTAATATCCAAAGTATCAATAGGGAACCCAGAAAAGATATTAGAAATTCATGACTTTTATCTATTGAAAAACTCATAAATTCACTGAAAAGTGTAACAGTGGCTATAGCTGTAATTAATATTAGTAATGAAATTAATATTATCTGCATTAAAAAAGAAAACTTTTCCCCAATACCAACTATATATCCTCTAAATTTGTATTCCTTGCTATACTCATTAATTTTTAACTCTAAATAAGTCATATTTAGAATTTCAAGATTAACATCTAAAAATTTATGAAGGGTTATTAGGTGCTCCTTCCTCTTTAAATCATCATTTATATTTTGAAACATTTTTTCGTGCAGAAAACTCCTAGAAAAACTGAGTAATGAATTAACTATGTCTTGCCCTCTGTTATAATTGATATAGGCTCTACATATATTTTTAAGTTTACTTATATAGTCATTTGTTAGCTCTTCATTTAAAAATAGCCCATACCATCTTTTAATTATTTCTTTAAGCTTATTAATAAACTCCTTATTCATCCTTAGTTGAGCAAAGCGCTTGTTGATAAATAGCAAAATTTGCTCCTCGTATTCATCAGAGTATTTGTATAGCAATTCCCCTATTGACTTCATATTATCAATATCCTCGTCAGTAACCTCAAAATCCCTTTTTATATCTTTTAAGTAGATCATTAATACACCTTAAATAAAAAAATATAATTATTTTTGTGCGGAATGGCTGTTGTAAATTTCTAGATATCTATCATAATCAGCAGATCTTAAAACTTTGACTAAATTTGTTGATCCAGGCTGACCTGCAGGAAAACCCATAATAGCAATTGCTAGCTTATCTTTGCTCAATATATTCTCTTTAAATGCTTCTTTTATAAAGATTGATAATATTTTATCTAGATCCCTTTCATCTGGTATAATCATAAAAGGCTTAATACCCCACAGTATATTTAGTCTATTATAGGTATTCTCATCATATACTAGGGTATATATATCACATATTGGTCTATGCATTGAAACAAATCTAGCAGTAGCACCTGTTTTAGTGAAAACGCAAATCAACTCTGCCTTTAATTCTGTTGCCAATCTGCAACTAGTAGAGGCTATAGATATCTCCGTTTTAAATGATATATTGCAAGTATCACTATAATCCTTACAAAAGGTATATAATTTTTCTGCGTTAGAGATTGTTTTCACCATTGTTTTAACAACCTCTAAAGGATATTTACCCACAGCCGTCTCATCAGAAACCATAAGCGCATCTGCACCATCTAATAGTGCATTTGCTATGTCAGAAACTTCTGCTCTCGTTGGTTTAGGGTTCAATATCATTGAGGTTAGCATTTGTGTAGCAACAATGACAAGCTTACATCTCTTGTTCGCTTTTTTGATCAATTCTTTCTGAATAACTGGAACTTCTTCAACATCAATCTCTATGCCTAAATCCCCCCTTGCTATCATTATCCCATCAGCATGTTCTATTATTTCATCAATATTTTTTAGGGCCTCATGTTTTTCTATTTTTGCAATTACCTGTATATCGCTGTTATATGATTTTATTGCATTCTTTGCCAATAAAATATCTTTACCATTTTTTACAAATGACAAGGCTATATAGTCAAACCCCAAAGAGATACCAAATTCAAGATCTTTTAAATCCTTTTTAGTTAAAGCTGGTAAATCCATATGAATATCGGGAAAATTTAATCCCTTCCTGGAGGATACTACACCATCGTTTAAAGCCTTTAATCTAACACCATCCTTAATCCTATCAACAACCTTTAAAGCAATCTGTCCATCTGCTAGAAAAACCCTGCAACCTTTATCAAGTCTATCTAAAATATCGGGATAGTTTAAACCAAGTTTTGTCGCATCTCCAACCTGGCAACTACTAACCAAATCTATTTCATCAGATTTTCTAATATTAAAAGGTTTTACTACATCATTTATTCTTATCTTAGGACCAGCCAAATCTTGAACCAATGTTATTGGCCTCTTCAATGACTTTGCAATATCTCTAATATTGTTAAAATTCTCTCTATGCGAATTATGATCCCCATGAGAGAAGTTAAACCTAAATGCATCTACCCCTGCTAACATCATTTCTCTTATAGTCTCTTTCGAGCTAGAAGAAGGTCCAATTGTTGCAATTATTTTTGCTTTAGCCATACTGTTATATTATGTAAGTTTATAAATAAATCAAATACTTTATAATAATTTTACAATAAAATATTATTTACATATTTCTTCTATATAAGCCACCCATCCTAGCAAAGACATCAGTAATCTGCCCAAGGCTACAATATTTAGTAGCATCCATTAATACTTCAAAAAGATTGTCTCTTTTATTGATAGCATCTTTCAAACGCTCTAATTCTTCTCTGCACCTAACTTCATTTCTCTTTTTAAAGCGTATTAGATTATCTAGTTGCCATTTTTTCTCTGCCTCACTTGATCTAGAAAGCTCTACCTCTTTTTGTTCTTCTCCTCTCTCATCGACAAAGGTATTAACACCTATAATAGGTAACTTCCCAGAATTCTTTAATTCCTCATAGTATAATGATTCTTCTTGAATCTTGTTTCTCTGATATCTATTTTCCATTGCTCCTAATACACCACCCCTCTTTGATATTCTCTCAAATTCCTTTAATATTTCATTTTCAACTAATTCAGTTAGCTCCTCAATCAAGAAAGAACCCTGCAGTGGATTATCATTCTTTGACAAACCAAATTCTGAATTTATAATCATTTGAATAGCTAATGCCTGCCTAACAGATTCTTCAGTTGGGGTGGTTACAGCTTCATCATAGGCATTAGTATGTAAGGAATTACAGTTGTCTAATACTGCAGTGAGCGCCTGCAGTGTCGTTCTAATATCATTAAAGTGCATAGACATCTCGTGAAGCGATCTCCCTGAGGTCTGTATATGATATTTTAACTTTTGACCCCTCTCTTCACTGCCGTAAAGATACTTTAACGCAATAGCCCATATTCTTCTAGCAACTCTACCAATAACAGAATACTCTATATCTAAGCCATTTGAAAAGAAAAATGAGAAGTTTCTTGTAAATTTATTAACATCTAAGCCAAGGGCTTTAAAAAATTCTACATAGGTAAAACCATTGGCTATTGTAAAGGCAAGCTGGGTAATTGGATTAGCACCTGCTTCAGCCATATGATAGCCTGATATTGAAAGGGAATAAAAATTTTGAACGTTATTTTTAACAAAATATGCCTCTACATCACCTATTAATCTCATTGCGAAATCTATTGAAAAGAGACATGTGTTTTGAGCCTGATCCTCTTTTAATATATCCGCTTGAACAGTACCCCTAATATTTTCTAAACAATTTCTCTTTATCCTTTCATATTCTTCCCCATCAACTAACATATCACCACTAATACCTAATAACTTCAACCCAAGGTGATCTCCACCTTCTAGTCTACATCCAAAATCTTCATTATAATATGGTATATATGAGTCCTTATAGATCTCACTTATTTTATCCTCTATCCACTTTGCACCTTTATGTTTTAACAAATATTTTTCAACCTCTTGATCTATCGCTGTATTTAAAAACATAGCTAACATCATTGGTGCAGGGCCATTAATAGTCATAGATACTGACGTATGGGGATCTAATAGTTCAAAACCACTGTATAACTTCTTTGCATCATCAATAGTAGGCACTGAGACGCC